>CABTWF010000008.1:0-51757 GCA_902488495.1 uncultured Streptococcus sp.
AAATTCTTTTTTATTTCTTGAAGGAGTTCCTCCTGCTTGTATCTCACAAATTTCCCCTAACTTCACTTTCTTCATGCAACCACCTCCTCGAAATATCGGGATTTTACAAGGTCGGCAAGTTTCTCTATTTGTTTGTTTCGAATTAAGATTAGGTGTTCTAAATCATGAATAGTCTGAGCGATCTCTTTTTGAATTGTTATGTCAAAATCAGGTATTATAATCTTACTTAAAGATTGTCTGGTAATTTGTGGTTGTGCTGACCCAGTTATAACATCATTAAAACCACGATATTGAAGAAAGTAATATAAAAAATCTATCATGATTACTGATTCATCTAAGTCATCAAGTGCCATAGAGTTTCCAGTAACGTAAGAATAGGGCAGTGATTTATTTACTGTACCACAAGTCGCACCACGACAAGTTATACAAAGTGTAGGTTTCTCGTGATTATAATCAGAAAAGTAACCGATTATCCCATTTGCACCAAAAACTGGATATCCATCTTTAACTAATTCATTAGTTGAAATGGTTTTCCACTGTTTAGGTTTACACACATCAATTAATTTCACGCAACCACCTCCTCGAAATATCGGGATTTGACGAGCAAGTTAAATTTTTCTGACTGAATTTTACGAAAATCATAAATTTGACTTATTGTATTTAGTTTTTTTGAAATTAGCTTTTGTTCTAGTTTATTAGGTAATACAAATGAGATATCTTTAATTTTAGCTACTGAAAGATGTTTGACTGTAACAAAAGGCGTCTTATCTTCAATTTCTTTCAAGAATTTAGGAATCAACCAAGATATGTAACCTTCATCTACACTTTTATCCGTAATTTTAATTTTACAGACACGTTGATTAAGTAGCGCTAAATCCCCCTCCCATTTTTTCAATATAAAACTGCCATCCATTGTAATCAATAAATCTCCATTTTTAATAAGATATTCTTCGGGATAGGTTCCTTCAAAGTAGGTATCAGAAAAACCTCTTTCTACATCTCGAATTCGTATTAAGGGGAGACCAATTTTTTTATCGTTAAATTGTGATGATTTAAAAGCATAACCAGATAAAATATCACAAACTTCCCCCAACTTCACTTTTTTCATACATCCATCTCCCTACTTGAGTAATTCTTCTAACTCTGCCAAGCCAGCTTGAATTTCTTTTTCTAGATCATTAATTTTCTTTAAGATGACTTCTGTTGGTTCATACTCAACTTTTTCATACTCAATTTCTTTGTATTTATTGATCGATAAATCATAATCATTATCCTTTATCTCATCGACTGGAACAAAGAAAGACTGATCCGTTCTCTTACGTTCTGCTTCGTTGTCAAGTTGATGGAAACGTTGAATAATATCTGGAATATCATTGTCACTGATCGGTTGTCGTTTATCATCCAAACTTAAACCATCTGCTTTCATATCGTAAAACCAGACCTTATCCGTTCCACCATTTCCAGTTTTTGTAAAGATGAGAATGGCAGTTGAAACTCCAGCATAAGGTTTGAAAACGCCACTTGGCATTGATATTACAGCATCCAATTTATGATTCTCTACAATTTCCTGACGAATTCCTTTATGGGCTTTAGAAGAACCAAAGAGGACACCGTCAGGTACAATAACTGCTGCACGTCCCCCTGGTTTCAATGTACGCAAGAAAAGAGCAAGGAAAAGCAATTCTGTCTTTTTGGTTTTTACAGTCGCAAGGAGATCATTTGAAGTTGAATCGTAGTCAAGTGACCCTTTAAATGGAGGATTTGCTAAAACTAGAGTGTACTTATCTGCTTCTTCATTATCTTGAGATAGTGAGTCAAGATAACTAATTTGTGGATTTTCCACTCCATGCAGCATCATATTCATTGCACCAAGTCTAAGCATGGTTGTATCCGTATCATTTCCATGAAACATATTGTTATGAAAATGGTTGATATTATCTGGATTGGTTTCCCATTCATCTTTTTTACACTTTAAGTAGCGGCTAGCAGATACTAAGAAACCAGCAGACCCCATAGCAGGATCTGAAATAATATCCTTGATAGTTGGTTGCATCAACTCAACCATCATATCGATGATGTGACGAGGCGTACGAAATTGTCCATTTTTACCTGCGGTGGACAATTTTGATAGCAGATATTCATAGATGTCGCCAATATCATTAATTCCCTGTGTGTCATTATCAAAATCTATATCTGACCCTCTAGTTGGAAATTCATCTAATATAGAAATCACCTTTTGGAGAGTAGCAGGTTTATTTATTTGAAAGATAGCTTCACGCATATAACGTGAAAAAGCTGTATCGTCAGTATCACCCTTAAGATTCTTCATAAATGGAAAAATCTCCTGTGTCATTAAACGATAGACTTCCTGAGCATCTCCCATATTTTTAAAAGTCGACCAACGGTATTCAGGTTTGTCTTTTGGAAAAATTCCCTCATAAGAAATTCCTAGAAACTCAGCATCACTTTCGCGTCCAAGCTCGACACTATCCAAATCCTTCATAAACAGAAGATAAGTCAATTGTTCAATATTTGTTAGAGGATTTGCATTTCCTTCGGTCCACAGCATTTCCCACAGCTGATCAATTTTATTTTTTAATTCGCCTGTAATCATATTAGTCTCTTTTCTTTAGTTTTAAAGTTATGAATATCACTATTTTAACAGATTTTCAATCAACCTTCAATTATGTTTCTCTTTATAAAAATATCTTTCAAAAATAAAAAAGCAAACGCAAAATATGGTTCACTTTTTTAACTCTTCTTAATCTCCATCCTTCCAGTTTCGAGCAATCTCTTCGTCTTTCTGGAGTTGTTCTACCAGTTCCTCTACGGAGTCAAATTTGACCATATCGCGAACACGGTCCAGCCAGTAGACCATGACTGTCTCACCGTAAATATCGTCTGAAAAGTCGAAAATATTGACTTCAAAACGTGGTTCTTCTCCATCAAAGGTAACATTTTTGCCAACGCTCGCCATGCCACGATATCTCTGACGCTGCACTTCCACATCGACTACGTAAACACCGTCCGCTGGCATATAAGTTCGGTCTCTTAGGACCAGATTTGCTGTTGGATAACCGATCGTACGCCCACGAGCATTTCCATGAACGACCATCCCACGGGTTGGAAGCGGTGTGCCGAGCAGTTGATTGACTTCCCTGACATCTCCATCAAGAATAGCCTGACGAATCCGTGTAGAACTAATCTTGCCCTTTTCGTCTTCGACCGGAGGAACAATGATGATCTCTCCATCAAAATAATCCTTCAGGTCATCCGCAGTTTTCTTATCAGAGCCAAAAGTATAGTCAAATCCTGCTACGATAATAGCTGGTTTTAGAGCTCGAACATAGGTATCAAAGAATTCTTGACCCGTTAAACTAGCAAATTTGCTACTAAAGTCAAGTAAGAAAAGAGCCTCTACCCCATGCCATTTCATCTTGTGCTCCCGTTCCTCATGATTGACGATATGGAGCATAAGCTCAGGTTGGTATGGTTGCAAGGCAAGTTTTGGCGACTCTGTAAAGGTCATTACGACAACTGGCAGATAATCCTTCATCGAAGCCTTGCTGGCCACTTCAAAGAGTTTCTGATGTCCCTTGTGTATGCCATCAAAATAACCTAGTACAAGGACTGTTTTCCCTGGTACTGCAATATCTTTTTCGTTCTTAATAGGTACTGTTGTAATCATGAAACTATTATATCATAGAGAAAGTCTTTTCGCTAAGAGGAAATCCCAAATGTCGTTTTTTGCGCCTGAACTGACCTTAAGAGAAAATTTAGCACTTTAGTTTAAAAAAATAGCACCTCCTAAGAGATGCTATCATTTGGTAACTAGTCTATTGTTTCTTCTAAATCTTTTAACTTAACCGAAACAATCTTAGAAACACCTGATTCTTGCATGGTAACTCCATAGATAGAGTCCGCTGCCGCCATCGTCCCCTTACGGTGGGTTACGACGATAAACTGACTATCCTTGTCAAAGCGGTTGAGGTAATCCCCAAAACGTTTGACATTGGCTTCGTCCAGCGCTGCCTCTACCTCGTCCAAGATAACAAAAGGAATAGTTTTGACTCGAATGATGGAGAACAACAAGGCCAAGGCTGATAGGGCTTTTTCACCACCACTCATAAGATTGAGAGACTGGATTTTCTTACCTGGAGGTTGGACAGAAATCTCCACACCAGCAGTTAAAAGATCGCCCTCAGTCAATATCAAGTCTGCCTGACCACCGCCAAACATCTGTCTAAAGGTCACTTTAAAGGACTCACGAATAGCCTCAAAGGTTGATTTGAAGCGTTCCTTAACCTCATCATTCATCTCTGTGATGGTCTCAAGTAGTAGGTTTTTTGCAGACAGAATATCATCTCGTTGGCTATTGAGGAAGTCCAGACGGCTGTGAACTTCTTCGTACTGGTCAATAGCGTCTAAGTTGACAGGCCCCAGCGAGCGAATAGCCTTCTCTAAATCCTTAACCTCTTGCTCTGCCAGATTGAGATTTTCCAGTTCATGAGCCTTTTCTAGAGCTTCAGTGTAGCTGATCTGGTACTGGTCTGTTAATTGAGCTTGTAGATAGCGCAAGCGTTCGCTGACCTTTTCTTTCTTAGCTTCAGCACGTGTTTGTTTGCGAATCCACTCCTCATTCTGCTGACGAGCCTGGTCCAAATGGCTGGCAATATCATCCAGTTGACCCTCGATATCATCCAATTCAAACTGCTTGCGAATCAGACCTTGTTGGAGGTTTGTTTTCTGATTTTTGGCCTCTTCCGCCTGCTGACTTAGCAGATCCGTATCAACCTTCTCAAGATTATCAACCTTTTCTTGGAGGAGACGCTGGATTTCTTCTTGTTCAAGATTGAGGTTATCTAATTCCTTACCTAAGCGTTCAATATCAGTCACTTCATACCGCTTTTGTCCTTGCAGTTCTGACTTAAGCAAGCGCGCTTGAGAAATCTGTTCCTGCAAGTTTTGATAACGTTCTTGAATAGCGTTTTTGTTAGACTTAATCTCTTCAATCTCAGCTTCCAGATTTTGCTTTTCACTGGCGATAGTAGCGAGGCGCTCTTGGCATTTTTCCTTGTCCGCTTGCCAATCTCCTTCAGATAGGCGATTTAATTCCTCTTCTTGAAGTTTCCAAAGCGTTTCCAGTTCTTCGACCTGCTGATTGGTTTGTTGATAAGCAAGATACAAGCCTTGCTCCTGAATACGAGCTTGCTCACCCTGAGACTTGATAGCTTCTAATCTTTCAGTCAATACCGCCATCTCATCTTGCAAGGTCTTCAAACTCGCTTCTTCTGACCGCAAGTCAGCTTCTTCTTCAGCAATTTCTTTTTGTAATTGCTCCAGTTCTGGCTTGATGAAAATACTGTTGTTTTGACGATTGGCACCACCCGCGTAGGAACCACCTGTACGCAACTCTGTCCCATCCAGTGTCACCATACGAACCTGATAGCGAACTTGACGAGCTGCGGCACGCGCATGTTCTACAGTATCAAAGATAGCCGTTGTGGCTAGCAAGTTCTTGAAAATGGCTTCTAGTCTCTTGTCAAACGACACCAAGTCATCTGCCATTCCCAGAAATCCTGGACTTGCAGCGATAGCATCTTGGTTCTGACTAGAAATCGTACGCGCCTTGATCGTTGTCAAAGGAAGAAAGGTTGCACGACCAGCTCTATTACGTTTGAGGAAATCAATCGCCTTAGTTGCCGCGTTTTCATCTTCTACAATGATATGCTGACTGCTAGCTCCAAGCGCAATTTCTAGGGCAGTTTGATAATGCACATCAAAGGTCAAATGTTCACTGACTGCACCAATGATCCCACCAAGACGGGCTTTTTCTTGAAGAACACTCTTAACACCCGCATAAAAATTACTATGATTTCTTAGGATGTTTTCCAAACTCTGGGCTCTAGCCTGCTTATTTTTGAGACTGTCCAGACGGTCAAAGAGTTGGCTCTGCTGGGCTTGGAAAGAAACTTTCTGCTCCTCTTGCTCCTTGGCACTAGCTTGGTAGTCAGCCAATAATTTCTGAACCTGCTCCTTGGCAGTTTCAAGCTCAGCCTGCTGTTGACTGGCCTTTTCTTTAGCTGTAGCCAGTTGTTCTTTCAGTTTCTCAAGTTGATCAGCTTGTTTTTGAGACAGCTGACGGCTGTTTTCCAACTCATTCTCGATGCGGGTCAGTTGGTTTGAGACATCCGCTTCTTCTTGTAAAAGCGCCACAAAACGTTCACGCAAGAGCTCGATCATTTGGTCAGGATCATCTGAAAATGCCAACAACTCTGCTTCTAGGCGATTGAGTTCCTTGTTGTTTTCAGCTAGACTTTTCTCTAACTGTTCCAAGTTCGCTTCTTTTTCAGCCTTTTCCTTACTTAAAACCTTTCTCTTATCTTCCAAAGTCGCCAAACGGGTTTGTGCCTCTTGTTGATTGAGGGCTACTTGCTCAGATTCCAGTTTGGATAGGGCTAGTTTTCGCTCTAAGTCACTGATCAAACTAGTCAAATCCATCAAACTTCCTTGATCCTTGGCCATTTGAGCTTGGAGATCCTGACGTTTCTTTTTAAGGCTTTGATTTTCCTCTTCTAACTCTTCACGCTTTTGGTAATAGCTAGTCAAAAGTTCCTGAACCTGCGTTAGCTCTTCTTCTGTTAGCTCTAGTTCAGTTTTGTTTTCCTTGATTTGGGCAACCAGTACATCCAAGTAAATCGCCTTGCGTTGACCATCCAAGTTAAGAAACTTACGAGCATTTTCAGCTTGTTTTGCAAGGGGCTTGATTTGATTATCCAACTCGAAGATAATGTCTTCTAAGCGGTCGAGATTGTCTTGAGTTTGTTGCAGTTTGCTTTCTGTTTCTTTTCGACGAGTCTTGTATTTTAAAACCCCAGCAGCTTCTTCAAAAATAGCTCGGCGTTCTTCGGGCTTGGAGTTAAAAATTTCCTCAACCTTCCCTTGAGAAATGATAGAGAAGGAATCCCGTCCCAAACCTGTATCCAAGAAAAGGTCGTGTACATCACGCAAGCGAACTTTTTTGCCATCAATCCGATACTCGCTATCTCCACTACGATAGATATGGCGTTCTACCTTAATGACTTGCCCCGCATCCTTGATAAAACCATCTTCATTGTCCAAGGTCACGACAACAGAGGCATAATTGAGCGGTTTGCGACTTTCAGTCCCAGCAAAAATGACATCAGGCATCTTGCCACCACGAAGGCTCTTAACACTGGACTCACCCAAGGCCCATCGCAGGCTTTCTGTGATATTTGACTTCCCAGAACCATTTGGCCCAACGACAGCTGTCACACCTTGGTCAAAAACGACCTTGGTCTTGTCAGCAAAGGACTTGAATCCCTGAATCTCAATCTCCTTTAAATACATGAATCCAGCCCTTTCTCAACTGCATTTTTCGCGGCCTCTTGTTCTGCTAATTTTTTAGAACGGCCTTGACCTTTTCCGATGCTCTTGCCCTCAACCAGAACTTCTACATCAAAAACCTTGTCATGGGCAGGTCCCGTTTCAGAGGTCACCTGGTAACGAATATCTACATCTCCATTGACTTGGAGCAACTCTTGCAGGTGTGTCTTGTAATCCTTAATCATTTCAAAGTCACCTGCTTCGACCTTGGGAATCATGACCTGATAGATGAACTCTTTTACTCTAGCAACATCCTTGTCCAAAAGCAATGCTCCCAAAAAGGCTTCAAAGGCATCTCCAAGAATGGTGTCACGATTGCGCCCACCAGACTTTTCTTCTCCTTTTCCTAGCTTGATAAACTGATCAAACTGGCAATCACGCGCAAAACCAGCCAAACTCTCCTCACGGACAATCATAGCACGGAGTTTAGACAAATCTCCCTCTGGTTTCTTGGGATATTTTTTATACAGATATTCTGAAATCAATAATTGCAGAACAGCGTCTCCTAAAAATTCCAAGCGCTCATTGTGTGAAATTTTTAAGAGGCGGTGCTCATTGGCATAACTCGTATGAGTAAAGGCCGTTTCCAGTAAGTTTTTGTCTGCAAATTCGATTGCAAAACGATCTTTCAGTACAGTTTGTAATTCTTTCATACCAACCTCTTTCTAACTGATAACAGTCTCTTTTATTATATCAAAAAAAGCCCCCTGAGTCACTTTAAAACGGGACTAGAGGAGATTTGGATATTCATTGAAATGAGATTTTCAGTTTTATACTCAATGAAAATCAAAGAGCAAACTAGGAAACTAGCCGCAGGCTGTACTTGAGTACGACAAGGCGACGTTGACGTGGTTTGAATTTGATTTTCGAAGAGTATTAGGGGCAAATTTGAGGCAGGATAAATAAAAAGCCTTATTTAAGGCTTTCTTGGGCTATTTACATCCACCCTGAGGGAATCGAACCCCCATCTCAAGAACCGGAATCTTACGTGATATCCATTACACTAAGGGTGGAAACTTGTCTTATTATAACAGAAATTTGCTCTAATAACAAGTTTTTTATGGGTGGACTATCCATCCATTAGTGGGATGCATCCCCATTCCAGATAGAGTTTTTCACGATAACATAATCAACGTGTTTGAGGTCAGCAACCTTGCGTCCACCTGCGTAGGAAATAGCACTTTGCAAGTCCTGCTCCATCTCAGTAAGGGTGTCTTGCAAATGTCCTTTAGCAGGCAGTAAGATGCGTTTGCCTTCCACATTTTTGTAAGCGCCTTTTTGATACTGTGAAGCTGAACCATAGTATTCTTTGAACTGTTCCCCATCAACTTCGATCGTTTTCCCTGGGCTTTCGATATGTCCTGCAAATAGGGAACCGATCATGACCATGCTGGCACCGAAACGGATAGACTTGGCTATATCACCATGAGTACGAATCCCACCATCAGCAATAATCGGTTTGCGAGCAGCCTTAGCACACCAGCGAAGGGCAGCCAACTGCCAGCCACCTGTACCAAAACCAGTCTTGACCTTGGTGATACAAACCTTACCAGGACCGATTCCAACCTTAGTGGCATCCGCTCCAGCATTTTCCAATTCACGCACAGCTTCTGGTGTTCCTACGTTACCAGCAATGACAAAAGTGTCTGGTAATTCTTTCTTGATGTGTTGAATCATAGAAATCACGCTATCCGCATGACCATGGGCAATGTCAATCGTGATATACTCAGGAGCATCAGCCTTGAGTCGGCTAACAAAATCATACTCGTAGTCCTTAACACCGACAGAAATGGAAGCAATGAGCCCTTGATCGTGCATGCGTTTGATAAAAGGAATGCGCCCAGCCTCATCAAAACGATGCATAATGTAGAAGTAGCCATCTTTAGCCAGTTGCTCTGCTACATTCTCATCCAAAATCGTCTGCATATTTGCAGGTACAACAGGTAGTTTGAAAGTGTGATTTCCAAGTGTGACACTCGTGTCTGCTTCTGCACGGCTTTTAATGACACATTTATTAGGAATCAACTGAATATCTTCGTAATCAAAAATTGGAAATTCATTTAACATATCGATGTCTCGTTTCTTTTATAATGACCTACCTATGCTTGCGCATCCCTACGTCTTTTCCGACGTTTCCTTAATTAATTATAAACAAAGGTACAGTTTTTGTCAAATATTTTTAATAATCAAATTATATTGTTCGGGAATTACTTATATAAATAGCAAAAAAAGCGAAGAGATTACTTTCTCCCCACTTCTTCATCAATAATCGCTTTAAAATTTTCTTCTGAATTTTCCATCATTTTACAAAATGCACTATAGGATGAGGCATTCTGAGGGATTTGGATAGACCACTTCTTCAATTGAGCTCCATAGCCAGCTAGTTTTCCTATTTCACTATTTACTGACTGCTCCATACTAGGAAAAATCAATCCTGCTTTCCAAGTTTTCCCAGCTTCTAAAATATATGAATAGGAAATCAACTGGAACAAGTCCTCGCGATTGATCCCTTTTTCAGTAAACTCCAGTTTTTTATATTTTGCATCTAGAACTATTTTTAACTCTTTATGATAAAAATCTGGAAATACTTTTCTTTCACGATTAGAAAATACTGAAATTCCGTCCGTCTTATCCTTATTTCGTGGATGGATGAAACCTTTTGGCAACAAGGTGTAGACATACTCTTCCCAAAGCCAGGCAACATCAAAGAGAATACCATGTACCCTTTGAGATTGAGGGCCAAGACCATGCTTTTCTCTACTCAGAATCATCAAGCAGAGTTCCTGTAATTTTCTATACTCTCTAAAATAGGCATGTCGGATGGGTTTCGTTTTATTCATTCTGATAATCTTAGCACGATCAGCGAGTTTATAAGATGGGGTTACTCGCACGATTTCTGCCATATTTTCACGATTACTATCGAGTAGTGCTCCAAAACTTTTTTGAGTCTTTATGTACTCAATCGTATGCCGAATCAACTGCATGAGTGGATTATCATAGGTGAACTCTCTCGTTGTGTAGGCAACATTTCCCATAAAAGGAACATTTCTCTTAAGATGATTTCCTACATCTATCACTCCCTTTACATGACTGTCGTTATGAGAAAATCTCTGGTATTCCTTATAAAGACCTTTTCTGAGAGCAGCTTGTAAATACTTGGGAAAGAGGTAAACCAAGAGTTGATAGAGTTTATCTTCAGGAGATAAACCGACATCCAAACTAGTCAGATTGATATTGAGAACCTTTTGTAAAAGATAATGCAAAAAATGGTCATTACTTTCATCAGAAAAACGAGAGGCAATCGTTAATCTTTCCTGACCATATCCAAGAAAACCAATCACATTCCCAGTCTTAATTTCCTGATTGAACGTTTCAAAGATTTTTTGATCCCTTTCTAAGTCAGAAGAATTCTTTAAATCATTTGGGAAAATAAAGATACTGTCCTCTATAGAAAGGTTATCCAGTGTTCTATCAAGAAGGGCTTGACTTAGGTTGGGAAATTCTGCGACAAAATCTTCTCTAGCAATTTTATAATGATTATCAGTTATCCGCATTATCATCACCAGTATCTTGCTGAACTGTTTGCTCGTTATTTGTCAGATCAAATGCTTTTTTCAATGTATCCAGAGTTTCGGCCTCCTCATAAGAACCACGTAAGTAATCTTCCAATAGAGGTTTGAGGTAATCAGACCAGAGTAATTCAAAATCATAATCCAATTCTTTTAAATTATGGAAATAACTTGGTCCGATATGATAATGACTGTTTAACTCCTGAACGTTTTCGATAGCAGCGTTCAAGTTTCTTAAACGTTTTTTCGCTTCTTCCTCATGTCCATCTAGTTTCTTATCTAGAATGTATAACTGGCTTTCAGCAGTAACTTCAACAAAACGGAAACGACGACGCATAGCAAAATCAAAGGTATCTACTGAACGGTCAATATCATTCATAGTTCCGATGATATAGACATTTTCAGGGATATAAAATTTCTCATCAGTCTCATGTAAATTAGCATATTGGGTAGAAACACTTCCCTTTTCACCACGATAACCAGGGTCAATAGAGAAAAAGAGTTCACCAAAAATCTTTGAAATCTCTCCACGATTGATTTCATCGATGATGAAAACGAATTTCTTGTCTGTGTCAATTTCTGTTGGAGAAATATAATCTTTCAGACCAAATCTTTTCTTTAAAGTTTCTAGGACTTTTTTTCCTTGATTACGATAATAAGGCTGTTTCAGATATTTTTCATCTTTATAGAGTTCATAAACATAAGATTTTGTTAAGCAAGTTCCTTGGGCTTTAGTTTCATAATTGATATTAAAATTATTTCTACTATTTACTGTGAGATAGGAAAATTCTGTCAAATATTCTTTTTCATCTCTGCTATTTACATATTCAAGATAAAGATCCCACGCTTCCTCAAAATTATCTTGGCCTCCAGTTTTCTGAGCTTCTTTAGCCTTCTGGCAAAACTTCTTAAAAATACCATCTTCTAGCTTAAACTCGATAGCTCCATAACCATTTGATACAGGTCTCAACCCCTCTACAAAATCAGTATAATCATAGGATGGATGAAATTGTACAAATCCGATTTGGTCTTCGTTGCCACCCGTTAATTCTTTAGCAATTTCTTTAGCAAGATAAGTTTTTCCTGTGCCAGGTGCACCACGGAGGATGAGGTTTTTGGATTGTAACAAGATATTACTCAAGGGATGATGAATATTATTTTGTTCAGACATTTCTTTCTCTCCTTGCTTATCATCACTGTCTATAATATCTTTTGAATACTCAAATAAAATACTACCCAACATTGAAGATTCTAGTTCAGGATATGTTTTAGAAAACAGTTTACAAATCTCATGATTCTGACGATAGGGCCCTCCTTGATTACTTTGGGGAATCAACCTATTCCAAAATTCATTTTGACTATTCATATTTACTCCTAAAAAAGAAGGATTCTCAGAATAAATACAAAGTAGTTTTGTTACCACTGCAGAACGCCTAATAAATTCATTCTTTGACTTTTTCATGTCAAAGATAGGATTATTGAAATCCAACATTCTACCAGCTTGGATGATCTCATACAAATCCGATTTTAATTTGTTAAATCGGTCTTCTAGTTCTGATTCTGGAATGATTTTATTAGCTTGATTCTTATAGCTTTTGGTATCCTCATTCCAATAAATACCAAATTTTGAAGAACCTCCTCCACCAATCCTCATAAATAATGATTGGTATTTTCCTATCTCAAGAGCATAACAAAAAGAATTACTTTTAGCACCTTTCCCAATGACATATTCATCGATAGACATGGTTAAAATTCTATCAAGTGGCCATTCTTTAAGAAATTCTTCACGTAATTGTTCATTGTGAATACTGTATTTAAATGCATCTTCTCTTAATCTTATTTTATTTTCTTGATACCAAGCATAAAAATCTTCCAATCCAAGCTTTCTTTTATCCATCAATCTTACTCCTTTTATAATAATGTTCGAATAAAAAACTATATATTTCATATATAGAATATCATATCCTATGGGAAATGAAAAGAATTTCTAAAGAAAAAGCCCAGCGTTAGGAGCTTCAATGACTCTTAACACTAGACTTCTTTTTTTATTTTAGTAATACTCACCCTGGCGGTAGTCCCATGAGTTAAAGGTATCTGACAGGTGCATCATGATTTTATCAATGTCAAGCCCTTTGCGGATAACAACTGGCGCTGGTGAGATTGAACGGGCTCCTCCTTGTTCTGGGATGAGTTTTCCGTCCTTATCGACCATAGAAACCATCACACCTTGCTCGTAGCGAGTTTCAATCGTTTTGTCAGGTTGGATGGATGCCACATAGTCGTCTGCTTCGATGACAAGGTCCACTGCTCCTTCGATACGTTCTCCGATTCCTTCTACCTTACCACGATTTCCTTTTCCAGATGGGTTTGCTGATGAGGCGTAGACCATTTTCCCTTCTTCCCAAAGTTTAGCAGCCAATTGTTCACCAGCTTTACCAAACTTGATGACAAAACAGCTAGTACCACGAACGTCAGTCATAAGTTCTTCACGGCCATCACCGTATGCTTTGAGTTTTTCAAAAGCTTCTGGTTTCCAAGGAAGGATACAACCGAGGAGAATATCTTCGTCCCAATGTTTTTGGTAGAAGGCTTCAATTTCTGGATTGAGTTGTGCTAAAGCACGAAGCTCGTCCATGCTACCACAAAGTACAACACCTGGTTTGTTACGGTTACGCTCTTTGGCTGCGAACTTACGCTCAAGTCCTGCCTTATCGCTAGTCATGATGATGTAACCAACTTTTGTAGGACAAACGATACATCCGCCCTCACCTTTTAAAATGTCATAGCCTTCTTGAGAAAGTGTTCCGTTCCATTGAATGTGTTTTGTCATAGTTCTATATGTCCTTTTCTATTTTTCTAATCCTGCCAGTAGGCTGGACGTTGTTTTTCATAAGCAGCAATCAAATCTTCATACTGCAAAGTAATTCCGATATCATCCAAACCATTTAAGAGCTTGTGTTTCCATTCGCTATCAATTTCAAAAGTGAATTCTCCAACTGGTGAGATGATTTTTTGTTGTTCCAAGTCCACAGTTACCTGGTCAGTCGGTTTGAGTTGGGCTAGCTTTTCTCTAACCTCCCTAGGCTGAACAATGGGCAACATGCCATTATTGAGTTCATTATTGTAATGAATGTCCCCGAAAGAACCTGCAATCACGACCTTAAAACCATAGTCAGCTAGAGCCCAAGCTGCGTGTTCCCTCGAAGACCCCGCACCAAAGTTATCCCCCGAGATGAGGATACTGGCTTTTCGGTATTCAGGTTGATTAAAGACAAAGTCTGGATCCTCAGTATAGTTATCGTCCAGATAACGCCAAGCATACATGAGATACTTACCAAAGCCTTTTTTATCAATTAACTTGAGAAACTGCTTGGGTAGAATTTGGTCGGTGTCGATGTTATCATTCATGAGAGGAACGGTCGTTCCTGTATAAACTGTAAATTTCTCCATATCCTCTCCTTACTGGGCCTCTGGCATTTGCCGAACATCTACGAAGCGCCCTGCGATAGCCGCTGCAGCTGCCATGGCTGGACTGCAGAGATGGGTCTTAGCACCAAATCCCTGTCTATCTTCAAAGTTGCGGTTGCTGGTTGAGGCACAGTGGACCCCATCAGGGACTTTGTCCGGATTCATCCCCAGGCACATAGAGCAACCTGGGTCTCTCCACTCAAAGCCAGCGTCTAAGAAAACCTTATCCAAGCCCAACTTCTCAGCAGCTCGTTTGACAGGACGAGAGCCTGGAACCACGATAGCAGTTAAGTTGGGAGCTATTTTCTTCCCTTTGACAAATCGCGCAGCCAGTTGTAAATCGCTGAGACGAGCATTGGTACAAGACCCGATAAAGATATAACCTAGTTCAATATCCGCTGGCTTTTGACCAGGCTCCAAGTCCATGTAATGATAAGCTCGTTCATCATTCATATCCTTAATTTCTGGGAAGCTACTGTCAAAGTCAACTCCCATAGCAGGATTGGTGCCCCAAGTCACCATGGGAGCCAAGTCTGAGACATCCATCTGGATAACCTTATCATAGACGGCATCCTCATCGCTAACTAGGGTTTTCCAATCCGCCACAGCCTCCTCAAAAGCTTCGGGAACACATTCCCGTCCCTTGAGATAGTCATAGGTAGTCTGATCCGGATTCATAATTCCCATCTTGGAGCCAAACTCGATGGACATATTGCAGATGGTCATTCTCTCTTCCATGGTCAGTGCATCAATGGCTTCTCCACGATATTCAACCACATAGCCAACACCACAGGCAACGCCGTACTTGGCAATTAAGGCGAGAATGTAATCCTTAGAATAAACTCCTTTTTGAGGAACACCGGTGAATTCTACCAACATTTTCTTAGGTTTAACTTGCCAGAGTGTCTGGGTAGCAAAGACATGCTCAACCTCACTGGTCCCAATCCCAAAGGCGATAGCTCCGAAAGCTCCGTGAGTAGCTGTGTGGCTATCTCCACAAACGATGAATTTTCCTGGTTGCGTCCGTCCTGTTTCTGGACCAACCATGTGAACGATGCCCTGCTTTTCAGAACCGTGGGCCGCATGTTCAATCCCAAACTCCTCAACATTTTCAGCGAGCTTATCAATTTGAGCCTTAGAAATAACATCTCGAATATCGTAGATATTGACGGTTGGTACATTGTGATCAAAGGTCCCAAATGTCAAGTCGGGCCGTCTCAATCTGCGGCCTGCATCTCGTAATCCTTGAAAAGCTTGGGGACTGGTCACTTCATGAATATAGTGCTGATCTACATACATGAGTTGGGGTTGCCCTTCTTCTCCTGTGATGACATGACGGTCCCATAATTTATCAAAAATCGTTTTTCCTACCATCCATTACCTCCAAATAAAATATAAGGCTACTAGTGTGGTCACCATCCCGAGAAACCAAACTGTTTTAAAATACCATTTTCTAGTCTTGTGGTGAAAGGTGATTCCTGCCAACCAGGCACCAAAACCACCACAAGTAAGGGCTAAAATGAGTAAGATTTTCTCTGGGACGCGCCAAGCACCTCTTCTTGCCTTGGATTTGTCAATGCCATAAATCAAGAAAATCAGCAAATTCCAAATCAAGAAGGCAAGCGTGATTCCTTCATTTATCTTCATAATCTTTCAATGATGGCTTCTGTCATTTCCTTAGTCGAAGCCTGTCCTCCAATATCTCTTGTTAAAATGCCAACCGCTAAACTAGCTTCAACAGCACGCTCGATACGCTCTGCATCCTCATAACGTCCAAAGCTATCTCTCAACATCATGGCAACTGACAAAATCATAGAGATAGGATTAGCAATTCCTTGACCTGCAATATCGGGTGCTGAACCATGAATGGGTTCGTAGAGGCTTGGACCTTTTTCAGAATGACTAGCTGATGGCATAACTCCAAGTGTGCCAGATAGAACGCTTGATTCATCTGATAGAATATCCCCGAAGAGATTCTCCGTCACGATGACATCAAACTTAGCAGGATTGGTAATCATGAGCATGGCAGCTGAGTCCACCAACTGGTGTTCCAAGATAACATCTGGGAAATCCTGCGCAACTTCTTCAGCTACTCTGCGCCAGAGTTTTGATGTTGCTAGAACATTTTGCTTATCGATACTAGTAACGATTTTTCTGCGACTTCTTGCAATTTCAAATGCCTTGCGAATAATCCGCTCTACTTCCTCATAGCTGTAGTCGTTGATATCACGCGCTTTTCGCTCTTCAAGGATATGATCCCCAAAGTAAATCCCACCTGTCAACTCACGCACCACGACAAAGTCTACACCAGCAATTCGTTCCGGTTTGAGAGGTGATAAATGCTTGAGACTGTCAAAGATTTTTACAGGCCTAATATTGGCATAGAGATTGAGTTCCTTACGAAGAGCTAGCAAGCCTTGTTCAGGCCGAATCGCCGCCCCATCATACTGGGGACTACCGATAGCCGCAAGGAGAATAGCATCTGCTTCTCTACATGCCTTGAGGGTTTCATCAGGTAAGGGATGCCCCACAGCATCAATACCCGCACCTCCAAAGGGGCGTCTGTCTATCTCATAGTCAAATCCTGTTTTTGAAGCTAGAGCTTCCAGAACCGCTAAACCAGCTTCCATGATTTCTGGACCGATTCCATCCCCTGCTAGAGCTACTATTTTCTTTGTCATAGCCTTCTCCTTTACACACTAGGCATGTCTCGGTAGGAAACGCTATGCCCCATCTCACCTGCATTCTCTTTTTGAACAAAAGTATTGGCATTGATATAGGCAATAGCGGAAGCCTTCAATACATCGAAATCAAGACCTGCTGCGTTAAAGATGGTTTCGGTATCTCTGTTTTCAACAGTGACCAAAACCCGAGCTTGGGCATCGATTCCATCTGTTACAGCATCAATGGTATAGGACACCAAGCGGACAGATTGGTTAAAGAACTTATCGATAGCGTTAAAGATTGCTTCAACGGAACCTTGCCCTGTCGCATTGAATTCGACTTTCTCACCATCCATATTGGCTAGGCTAACGAGCGCTTCAATCTCATTATCTGCATGGGTTTGAAGTTGCAAATCATCAAAATGGAAGCCTTCTGGATTTTCAACCATGGTTCCAGCTACCAGAGCTCGAATATCTGCATCTGTGATTTCTTGTTTCTTGTCCGCCAGTGCCTTGAACTTAGCGAAGAGTGGTTTGATATCCTCTTCTGTAAAATCTAGAGCCAATTCCCTTAGTTTCTCAACAAAGGCATGGCGACCAGACAATTTACCAAGTGGAAGGCTATTACTCTTAACACCGACCAATTCAGGTGTGATGATCTCATAAGTGAGAGGATTTTTAAGGACTCCATCTTGGTGAATGCCCGATTCATGAGAGAAGGCATTGCCACCAACGACAGCCTTGTTTTTAGGAACTGGAATACCAGAGAAGCGAGAAACCATTTCAGACGTATTCATTGTTTCATCCAAAACAATATCACTAGTTGCTTGGAAGAAATCCTCACGAATCTTCAAAGCAACAGCTACTTCTTCAAGAGCAACATTACCTGCGCGTTCACCGATACCATTAATAGTTCCCTGGACACGTCCAGCACCGTGTTTAATTGCTGTCAAAGTATTTGCAGTTGCCATACCGAGATCATCGTGACAGTGGACACCAAAGACAACTTTATGATCTGATTTAATATTTTCAGTCAAGTGATCAAAGATACGTGCAAACTCTTCTGGAGTCGTAAAACCAACTGTGTCAGGGATATTGATATAAGATGCACCTGCATCAACCGCTGTTTGAACGACTTGTAAGAGGAAATCCAACTCTGTTCTAGTCGCATCCTCAGGAGAGAATTCGACGATTTCAAACTTAGAACGTGCGTAAGAAACATGCTCCTTAATAGCTTCTAAAATCTCTTCCTTGCTTTTATTGAGCTTATACTTGCGGTGAATCGGACTGGTAGCGATAAAGACATGAATTTGTGGATACTTGGCATCCTTAAGAGCCTCATAACAAGCATCAATATCAGATTTTACAGAACGAGCTAATCCTGTCACTGCTGTTTTTTTCATGACTTTAGCAATTTCTTGAACGGCTATAAATGAATCTGGACTGGCAGCAGGAAAACCAGCTTCAATTACAGAAATTCCCCATTTCTCCAGCTGTCTTGCAATGGAAACTTTTTCCTTTATTGAGAAGTTAACACCAGGTGTTTGTTCCCCATCACGAAGGCTTGTATCAAAAAATTCAACTTTACGCATAAGATTTCCCCTTTTCCAAATGTGGTTTTAAAAAAACATCTCGCTTAGAAGTCCAAGCGAGATGTTGATTTACTCCCGCTTGGTAAGCCAAACAGGACTAATGCTTTTGCACTAGCCCGAGTACCTCAACAACAAAGCAAATTGATTAAACTTAGCTGTTTTCATGTTTGACTTTCTCCTTCGTTTGATATCTTGTTTAGTATTTTAGCATAGCGAAAAACACTTGTCAAGAAAAAATCCATTATTTTCTGAAAATTTCTTCAGTAAAGAATATTTTGCTAATTGAAAGTATTTGAAAACTCAAGCGAATTTCCCTATTTTTTCACAGTCAATTTCCAACTTCTTTCGATGAGTTCTAACACTTCTTCATCTTGCAAACTATCATCAAGCGCCAGACTAAGCCAGTAGCGTTTGTTCATATGGAATGCTGGATAAATGCCTTTTTTTGAAAGCAAGTCAGCTACTTGGTCGTGTTTGAGGTTGACTGCTTCGACTAGTCCTTCTCTGCCCTTTTCCAGCTTATTCCATGGAATTCTCATCACAACAGCATACCACTTTTGATTGCCTTCATGGCGCAATACAGCTGTATCAGGCGATTTTTCCCACAAATACTCCAACGGATCACCATACTTTTCCTGAACTTGAGCCATGATACGCTTAGTCTGAGGGCAGATAAAATCCTGTACATCAAAGCAAGCCTTCCGAATCTGGTAAAGAATCTCCAAACAAGCCTCACGAACACTTCCGACAAAACTTCCCCGCATACTTTCCATATGTACTTGAGGATAGAGGTCACCCGTTTCCTGATCAAAAACCTGAAAACTCACATTATCAGGAGTGATAGAGACTGTCATGGAAAAGTCACCCTGCAAAATCTGGCAACTATAGGTCCAGACTTCCCCATTTTCTACAAAACCATAGGCATGGGCTTTTTCTTTATTAAACTGATAGGAGTTAAAAATTTCAAACATAAGTGAAAACTGCTACCAAAAGCTAGCAGTTCCTTTCTATTTTTTAAAAAACAACCTTGGTTCCGTGCAATTGTGTCACACCCAGCTGGTCGATAAAGGTTTGGCGGTTATCCAAGTCAATCCCCCCACCTGGTAGAATTTCAATTTTACCAGCTGCATGTTCCAAAATTCTGTGATAATGAGCGAAACGTTTTTCTAGTGAGTCCCCAGAAACTCCAGCACGAGTTAGGATACGGGTAACACCAGCTTGGCTGAGCCAGTCAATGGCTTCCAACTGGTCTTCATCACTCAATTCATCAAAGGCCATGTGAAAGACAATTTCCATTCCTTTAGATGCGGCAATCAGCTTCTCAAGATTAGGCTTATCCAACTTTTTATCAGCAGTTAATGCCCCAAAAACAACCCCTTGACTTCCAGCCTGTGCAGTCAAACGAATATCTTCTAGCATGATCGCTATTTCAAGATCAGTATAGACAAAGTCGTCACCGCGGGGACGAATCATAGTCATGATGGTGGTGTCGTAGTTAGCTGCCAGTTCAACCGCTGCCTTTGTCACTCCATAACTAGGTGTTGTTCCTCCTACTGCTAGATTGTCACAAAGTTCGATTCGACGAGCTCCAGCCTGCATCGCTTTTTCAAGCAAGGTCACATTTTCAGCACAAAATTCGTAAATCATTTGATTCTCCTTGATGTTTTCTTTGAATTTATTATATCATATTATTTTAAATAGGCTTTCATTTTTATCAAGGCAAATAACTACTATTTTTATCTATTCTTTGTCAGGAATGACTTTAAAGAGATAGTAGGTAATAAAGATAGTCAGGGCTCCCAGACCGATTTTGACTGGTAAAAGAGGGGCAAAATAAATAGAAATCCCCATCAAGATATAGATAGATACGATAATTTTTTTCTTTCGTTCACGCGCGATTGACTTGGTTTCCCGAAAGTCCGCTACATAAGTCTGATAAAGCTTTGTATGATAAAGCCAGTCTTCAAAACGCTTAGAAGATTTTGAAAAGCAAGCAATAGCTAACAAAAGAAAGGGGGTTGTTGGTAAAAGCGGTAGGACAACTCCAATAACAGCTAAAGCCAGTGAAATAAAGCCAATACAGAGATAAATGATACGCATGATTTCTCCTAGATAAATTACTCTTCCTCTAGTTTCGCATACAAGGGGGAAATTTGTCAAGCATCAACAAAAAAAGAGCCTGAAATTCATTTTCAGGACTCTTCATTTTATTTAATTTTTTCCTCTTCGTAGTCGCCATTACTACATACAACCTGCTTACCACCACCACGGACCTTTTTCTCCACAAGGAAGTGTCCGCATTTTGGACAATCACGTCCAATTGGTTTGTCCCAGGAAGTAAATTCACATTCTGGGTAACGATTGCAACCATAGAAGATACGATTGCGTTTGGTTTTGCGTTCAATGATTTGTCCTTGATGGCAGCTTGGACACTCGACACCAATCTCTTTGACAATCGCTTGTGTATGACGGCAGTCTGGAAAATTACTACAAGCATAGAATTTACCAAAACGACCGAGCTTAATCACCATTGGACTACCACAAACTTCACAGTCAAATCCAGCTGGCTCATCCTTGATCTGGATTTTTTCCATTTCGGATTCAGCCTTGGCCACTTCTTTAGAGAATGGTTTATAAAATTCATCAATGACCCGTTGCCACTGCTCTTTTCCAACCTCGACATCATCTAGTTTTCCTTCCATCTCAGCTGTGAAGGTAACGTTTACGATATCTGGGAAATATTCAACAATGAGTTTATTGACAATTTCTCCCAACTCTGTTGGTTCAAAACGTTTAGCTGCCAGACGAACGTAGTAACGTTTTTGGATGGTTTCAATGGTCGGAGCGTAGGTTGACGGACGTCCAACTCCATTTTCTTCCAAGGTCTTGATAAGAGTCGCTTCCGAATAGCGAGCTGGCGGTTGAGTGAAATGTTGTTCTGGCTTGCTATTGACCTGCTTGACCACATCTCCAACAGCCATATCTGGCAACATCTTGTTCTTGTCAGAGTCGTTGTAGATAGCAAGATAACCATCAAACTTAACTTGGCTTCCATTTGCCGCAAACTGAACTCCATTTTGAGATAGCTTAACAGCCATGGTATCAAAGATAGCGCCTGTCATCTGGCTGGCCACAAAACGGTTCCAGATAAGAGTATAGAGCTTGAGCTGGTCTTTGTCCAAGTACTTAGCGATGCTTTCTGGTGTGTTAAAGACACTAGATGGGCGAATGGCTTCGTGAGCATCTTGAGCTCCTGAGGCATTCTTGACCTTGCTACCATGCTTGGAATACTTGCTACCAAAACGGTCGTTAATGTAGCTTGCCGCTTCATTCTGAGCTACTGGACTAATACGAGTCGAGTCTGTACGCATATAGGTAATCAAACCTTGCACACCTGATCCGATATTGATTCCTTCATAAAGCTGCTGGGCCACCATCATGGTCTTTCGAGTACGGAAATTGATTTTGTTAGCCGCATCCATTTGCATAGTTGAAGTAGTATAAGGTAGGGGCGCATTTCGTTTGCGTTCTTTCTTATCTACCTGGTCTACTGTGAAATCTTTGCTAGTCAAATGGGACAAGACTTCTTTGACTTCTTCATTGGTGGTCAATTTCATTTTTTTGCCATTCATACCATAGAAAGAAGCCTGAAATTGTTTGGTTCCCTTCTTAAAGACACCATCAATTGTCCAGTATTCTTCCGGTTGGAAGGCATTGATTTCATTTTCACGGTCAATGATGAGCTTAAGGGCAACTGACTGCACGCGTCCTGCTGATAAGCCCTTCTTGACCTTTTTCCACAAAATAGGCGAAATTGAATACCCGACCAAGCGGTCTAAGACACGACGAGCTTGTTGGGCGTCAACCAAGTCCATATCAATCTTGCGAGGTTCTTTAAAGGCATTTTTTACTGCGTCCTTGGTGATTTCATTAAAGACCACACGGTTGGCATCATTCTCATCCAAATCAAGGATATGAGCCAAATGCCAGGAAATTGCTTCTCCTTCACGGTCCGGGTCACTCGCCAGAAAGACTTTATTGGCCTTTTTAGCTTCTTTTTTCAAGTCATTAATGAGAGGGCCTTTTCCACGGATATTGATATACTGCGGTTCATAGTTATTTTCAATGTCAACTGACATACTGGATTTTTTCAAATCACGGATATGACCGACACTGGCTAAAACCTTATAATTTCTGCCTAGATATTTCTCAATCGTTTTCGCCTTAGCAGGAGACTCTACGATGACTAGATTTTTTTTAACTGTTGATTTTTTCTTCTTTGTTGCCGTAGCCACACTATCACACCTTTTCAAAGTAATAAACTTTATAAAGTGTAAACCATTTTTCTATAGCTGTCAAGACCTAAGTCCTATATATAGAAGAAAAGTTTATCTGAGTGAACAAATTTCTCCTTAAAATTCAAACTCAGCCAACACATCTTGACCGCTGGAAATCAGCTTTGCTCCCTCTTGAATCAGGTGGTGACAGCCATCTGAATGGCCATCTAAAATGTTTCCCGGAATGGCAAAGACATCACGCCCTTCTTCCATAGCTCGCTCACAGGTGATGAGACTACCAGAACGCATCCTTGCCTCTGCTACAATCACACCACGGCAAAGGCCAGCAATGATACGATTACGAGCTGGAAAGTGAAATTTCAAGGGTTCTTCACCAGGTCCGTACTCGCTAAGTACCAAATGGTGATTGCCAATGTGTTCCTGCAAACGTTTATTGGCTCGGGGATAAAAAACATCCAATCCTGTTCCAATCACTGCAATTGTTCTTCCTCCATTCTGGAGTGCAGCCATATGGGCAGCCGTATCAATCCCTTTGGCTAAACCACTGACCACAATTAACTCGTTTTCCAAACCTTGAATGACTTTCTGGACCGACTTTGCTCCCTGACTAGAACATGAACGACTCCCTACAACAGCAACCTTTGGAAATTTCAATAAGTCTAGATTTCCTTTATAAAACAAGAGCGCTGGAGCATCATAAATCTCACTCAGATCCCAAGGATAACAGTCATCAAGAATCGAGAAGGATGGAAATTTTTGGAACTCCTTCTCCAACTGTGCATCGTCTATCTGGAAATAGCGTTCCATAAAGACAGCAGGATTACGGCATCCAGATATTTCTGCAATATCACCTAGCAAGAGCTCCTGATCTACAGTCTCATCGTATTCAAGAACTGTTAAAATTTGTTGATTGCTCAGCCCAGCTTTTCTCAATTTGTAAATCTCATAGTTTGTGATCTTCATATACAACTCCATTTCTTTATCTACTCATCTATCTATTCGTAAAAAAAAATAAAAAGAAGACCAAGAATCTTCTTTTTTTCATTTATTCAGCTTTAGTAGTTGACCAGCTACTTTCAACCATCGGTAAGATTGTTTTTAAAGTTTCCCCATCCCCTTCAAGTGAAACATAGCGGATTTTACCATCATTTGATCGGAAAACCCAGGTAACGAGGTATTTCCCTGATTTAGCAATTGCATTGACAACATAGGCTTCATAGCCTCCAATGGTCGATTTGGAGCCCCAAACCTTACTGAAATCAGAGCTTTGTTCTTTGGAAGTTAAAATACTAGATGAGACAGTCACGATATCCAGTTTAGCATATTCTTCTTCGCTGATATTAAACTGCTCAGCCTTGAAGGTATTCAGCGTAACAATGTTGATATCTGTTCCATCACTATACTGTATATCATTTCCACCTTCTACTTCATGAAATCGAACCCATGACTTGGGTACCTTGACAAAACCATATTCATTCGAGCCGATGATTTGCGTCTCTTCCTTTTTCGCTTCAGAAACAGCAGAACTAGAACTACTTGTTTCCTGACTGCTAGAAGAACTAACAACTGCAGTCGAACTTTCTTCGGTTGCTGTTTGCGAATTATTGGAGCATGAAGCTAGAAAAACACTAGCAGTAACTACAGTACCTAAAATTAATAATTTTTTCATCCTACCACCTTTCCATCTGCATTATAAGAAAAATAAGGACTTCTGTCAAATTCTAACCTAATCGATTCTGTTAGCTTCCGATTTTATAGCTCATATTTAAAGCAAAAACTCTTGAAAAATCTTCAAGAGTTTTATTTTATAATTCTATTCTTCATCCATGCTCAAGACGCTGAGGAAGGCTTCTTGTGGGACTTCTACTGAGCCGATAGCTTTCATGCGTTTCTTACCAGCTTTTTGTTTTTCAAGGAGTTTGCGTTTACGAGAAACGTCACCACCGTAACACTTGGCAAGTACGTTCTTACGAAGGGCCTTGATATCTGTACGAGCCACAATCTTGTGTCCAATTGCTGCTTGGATAGGAACCTCAAATTGTTGACGAGGAATAATTTTCTTAAGTTTATCAACGATGAGTTTTCCACGTTCGTAGGCAAAGTCCTTGTGAACGATAAAGCTGAGGGCATCCACCTTGTCTCCGTTGAGAAGGATATCCATTTTCACTAGCTTAGATGGGCGGTACTCTGACAATTCGTAGTCAAAGCTTGCATAACCACGAGTTGAAGACTTAAGTTTATCAAAGAAGTCAAAGACGATTTCAGCAAGTGGAATTTGATAGATAACATTGACACGGTTATCATCGATATAATCCATAGTCACAAAATCCCCACGCTTACGCTGTGCCAACTCCATCACTGCTCCAACAAACTCCTGTGGTACCATGATTTGCGCCTTAACATAAGGCTCCTCAATGGTCGCAATCTTAGTTGGATCTGGGAATTCAGACGGGTTAGATACATCCATAGACTCGCCGTCGGTCAAATTAACTTTATAGATAACGGATGGAGCTGTCATGATGAGGTCGATGTTGAACTCACGTTCCAAACGTTCTTGGATAACATCCATATGAAGAAGGCCAAGGAAACCACAACGGAAACCAAATCCAAGTGCCTGAGATGTTTCTGGTTCAAACTGAAGACTAGCATCGTTCAGTTGCAATTTTTCAAGCGCTTCACGTAGGTCATTGTACTTGTTTGACTCGATAGGATATAGACCCGCAAAGACCATTGGATTCATCTGTTTGTAACCATGTAATGGCTCTGACGCAGGATTGGTTGCCAAAGTAACTGTATCACCCACACGAGTGTCCTGAACTGTCTTGATAGATGCAGCGATATATCCAACGTCACCAGTAGCAAGGAAATCACGACCAACTGCCTTGGGTGTAAAGATACCGACTTCCGTAACATCAAAAGTCTTGCCATTGCTCATAAGCTGAATCTTATCGCCAGGTTTGACCACCCCATCCATGACACGCACTTGAAGAATAACTCCACGGTAAGCATCATAAACAGAGTCGAAAATCAAGGCCTTAAGTGGTGCCGTTACATCTCCTGTTGGTGCGGGAACTTTCTCTACGATCTGCTCAAGAATTTCTTCAATACCAATACCAGCTTTGGCTGAAGCTAAGACCGCTTCGCTGGCATCCAGTCCGATGACATCCTCAATCTCTGTACGTACACGCTCTGGATCAGCTGCTGGTAGGTCAATTTTGTTAATGACGGGCAGAATTTCCAAATCATTGTCCAAGGCTAGATAAACGTTGGCAAGTGTTTGAGCCTCAATCCCTTGGGCCGCATCAACCACCAAAATCGCTCCTTCACAGGCAGCTAGCGAACGCGACACTTCATAGGTAAAGTCCACGTGCCCAGGTGTGTCAATCAAGTGGAAAATATAAGTTTCCCCATCTTTTGCAGTGTAATTGAGCTCAATAGCATTGAGTTTAATGGTAATCCCACGTTCACGCTCAAGATCCATACTATCCAGAAGCTGGGCTTGCATTTCACGACTAGAAACCGTCTCCGTCTTTTCCAAAATGCGGTCTGCTAGGGTTGATTTCCCATGGTCAATATGGGCGATAATAGAGAAGTTCCGAATCTTCTCCTGTCGTTTTTTCAAATCTTCTAAGTTCATGATGCTCTTCCTTTCAGGGTATCTATTAATTATAAATTGTTTTTAACATTTTGACAAGACCATACCCTGCTAGGAGTACTAATCTTCGGCAACAAAACCATCATTTTCGATAAAGTGGTGTTCTGTCATTCCTTGGTCAGTAAAGACGATTCCATGAAGGACACCACCATAGACAGCTCCTCCATCCATGCCAATCTTGCCATCTTCTGTCATCCAAAGCTCAGCAGTACCTCGGTCTTGCTTCAGTAAGCCATAAACTGGTGTATGCCCAAAGACAATGATTTTCCCAGTATGATTTTCGGCTTCGTGAAATGGCTTTCTGAGCCAGACTTTCTTATAATCTGTAGTTTCATGCCAATCATCCAAGGTCAAGTCAATACCCGCATGAACAAAGATATACTTGTCTGTCTCTACCACAAATGGCATTTGACGAATAAATTCGACCAAATCGGCTGCTTCTGTCTCAACCCGTTTGGCATCTTCTACGCCATCAACTGGTGCATCCAAGGGACGACCTAGGATTGAGTTAATAGTTGTATCTCCACCATTGCGACGATAATGGTCATAGCTTTCTTCTGGGTCATCGAGCCAAGTCAGAAACATATACTCGTGGTTTCCTGATAGACAGATAGCCCCTTGATTGTCGACCAAGTCTTTTACCATTTCTAGAACACGGCGACTATCCTCACCACGGTCAATCAAATCCCCCAGAAAGAGCAACTGATTTTGACCATCCCAGGTTTTGAGAAGATCTTCCAGCATACCTGCTTTTCCATGGACATCTCCAATTACATAATAGTCTGTCATTTATTTCATCCTCGTTTGCAATAATTCTCTGGCTTGGGTAAGGGCAGCCTCTGTTACATTGTCCCCAGCCAACATTTTGGCTACTTCCTCTACTCGCTCTTCTAAAGTCAAGAGACGAACCGTCGACACCGTTGAGTGCTCATCGCTAATCTTCTCAATAAAGAATTGATAATCCGCGATGGCAATCACTTGTGGAAGGTGAGAAATAGCAAGAACCTGACCATGCTGGCCTATCTTATGAATCTTCTGTGCGATGGCTTGGGCCACGCGACCTGAAACTCCCGTATCCACCTCATCAAAGACAATACTGGTCTTGCCTTCTTTACGAGAAAAGGCAGACTTGATAGCCAACATGAGACGGGATAATTCCCCACCGGACGCAACTTTGACCAAAGGCTTAAAGTCCTCACCTGGGTTGGTGGAAATATAAAACTCGACTGTTTCATTCCCCTCACGACTAAATTTGCCCTTGCTAAAGCGAACCTGGAACTGTGCCTTCTCCATATAGAGATCCTGAAGTTCTTGTTTAATCTCAGCCTCAAGCTGCAGGGCCAAATCATGACGAGCTGATGCAAGTTGCCCTGCCAAATCGACAAGATTAACTTCCAATTTCTTGAGCTCTGCTTCCATGTCTTCAGAAGAAAGGTTATTTCCAGTCAAGAGATTGTACTCATCCGTAATCTTGGCAAAATAAAGCAAAACATCGTCTACAGTCCCACCGTACTTGCGAGTAATAGTATTTATAAGGTCTAAGCGATTTTCAACCTGCATGAGGCGATTGCCATCAAAATCCAAATCCTCAATAATATCTTCTAAACGCTTGGTAATATCTTCTAAAACATAGTAGGTCTCTGACAGAGAACTTGAAATTTCACGGTATTCAGGGTCGTATTCTTCAACACTTTCCATGTCATTCATGGCCGAACGCACATTGGCAAGACTGGAGAATTCCTCATTGTCCAACATGCTATAGGCATTGGTTAGCGTATCCGCAATATTTTTATGATTGAGAAGCTTATCTCGTTCTTGGTTGAGAGCCAAGTCTTCACCAGCCTGCAAGTTTGCAGCCTCAATCTCTGCCATTTGAAATTCCAACATCTCAATACGAGCCTTGTGTTCCTGCTGGTTTTTCTTAACTTCAAGAACCTGCTTGCGCATTTTGCGATAGGCATCAAAGCTCGTCTGATAGGTCTCCTTCAAGTCCAAGAAAGTAGCATCACCAAACTCATCCAACATCTGGATGTGCAGTTGAGGGCGCATTAACTCCTCTTGGTCATGCTGACCATGGATATCCACAAGGTGCTGCCCAATAGCACGCAAGACAGAAAGATTGACCATCTGACCATTCACACGACTAACACTACGACCGTTTTGTAAAATTTCCCGGCGGATGATGATCTCATCGCCCAATTCTAAACCTTGCTCATCAAAAAGTTCCTGCAAAAGGCGACTGTTTTCAGCTGAGAAAAGCCCCTCAATCTCTGCTTTTGGCGCACCATGACGAATAACATCTGTCGTTGCACGAGCCCCCAACATGAGATTCATAGCGTCAATAATAATAGACTTTCCAGCACCCGTTTCCCCGGTTAAAACAGTCATACCCTTTTCAAAATTGAGGGAAATCGCCTCAATAATGGCAAAGTTTTTTATCGAAATTTCAAGTAACATACTGACCTACCATTTTTTGACTTGTTCAACAATTTCTTCAGCTGCCTCTGCTGTTCTAGCTACAATTAAGATAGAATCATCATCAGCTAGACAGCTAAAAATCTGTTCAGAAAATGCTTCAACCAACTGACTCTTCACAAAAATAGTATTTCCAGGAATGACAGCAAGATTGATCATATTTCCCATTAACTCAGAACTCACAATATTGTCCTCAGCCAACTGCAAACTCTTGACGATTGATTTTGGCAACTCATAGATATAGGTGTTGTTCTTCAAAGGAATTTTAACAATACCAAGCTCTTTGATGTCCCTTGAGACAGTGGCTTGCGTAGCAGAAATACCTGCTTCCTTCAAATGCTCAACGATTTCTTCCTGAGTCCCGATCTGATAATCCGTAACAAATCTTCTAATTTTTTCAAGTCTCTCTTTTTTATTCATCTTTAAATTCTCTATGTGCTCTCTCTACAACTTTTTCTATTTCGGGGGCAACTTGATTACTTGCTCCCTCTTCCTTTTTCAAATATGCCAGAAATTCAATGTTTCCATGTCCACCTTGGATTGGTGAATAGTCTAATCCAAGCACTGAAAAACCTTGCTCAACTGCCATAGCAGTGACAGATTCAAGGACAGTTTGATGAACCTTGGCATCTCGAATGATTCCATTTTTCCCAATCTGCTCACGACCTGCTTCAAACTGGGGTTTGACAAGTGCCACCACCTGACCTTGATCAGCCAAGACACGATGCAAAGCAGGCAAAATCAGACTGAGGGAAATGAAACTCACATCAATACTGGCAAAGCTTGGTTCCTGCTCAAAATCAGTCTTTTCAGCATAACGAAAATTAAACTGCTCCATGCTGACAACCCGCGGGTCTTGACGTAATTTCCAAGCCAACTGATTGGTGCCAACATCGACTGCAAAGATCAACTCAACACCATTTTGCAACATGACGTCAGTAAATCCTCCAGTGGAAGCTCCAATATCAATCGTTGTCGCTCCCTCGACTGACAAATCAAAGACCTGCAAGGCCTTCTCCAGTTTTAGACCACCACGACTGACATACTTGAGTTTTTCACCCTTGAGTTTTAGCTCAGTGTCATCTGGGATTTTCTCTCCTGGTTTGTCAAAGCGCTCCCCATTAAGAACAGCCACAACAAGCCCAGCCATAACACCTCGCTTGGCTTGTTCTCGTGTCTCAAACAAACCCTGTTTATAAGCTAATACATCCACTCTTTCCTTAGCCATTGATTCTCAAACTTTCTACTACTTTCACAATCGGCTCTGTTTCAAAGCTGACTTGCTGGGAAATTTCTTCTAATTTCTCATTGGCTTGATCCAGAGTTTCGTTACAAAAGGCAATGGCCTCCTCCAAACCCAACAAGGCTGGATAGGTTGACTTTTCTGCCTGCAAATCCTTTTGTGGTGTCTTGCCTATTTCCTCAAAACTAGCGGTCACATCTAAGACATCATCCCTGACTTGAAAGGCAAAGCCAATCAATTCACCCACAGTTTTCAGTTTTGCTTGTAACTCTGGTGCTAATTCTGCTACGATAGCTGCTGCTTGGAAAGGATAGGCTAGTAATTTACCTGTTTTATTAGCATGAATGGTCTGGAGTTCTTCCAAAGACAAGTGCTGGTGTTCACCCTCCATGTCCAGAACCTGCCCAGCTACCATGCCCAAACTACCTGACGCAAGGGATAGGTTGGCAATCAAGTCCACCTTGATCTGACTTGGCAAATCTGCCTGCGCTATCAAGGCGTAAGGATCTAGGAACAAAGCATCTCCTGCTAAAATGGCCATTGCTTCGCCGAATTTCTTATGATTGGTCAATCGTCCCCGACGATAATCGTCGTCATCCATAGCTGGAAGGTCATCGTGAATCAAGCTTCCTGTGTGAATCATTTCCAATGCCGCGGCTACCTGCGCATGTGCTGGTCTAATAGTAACGTGCAAGGATTCCAGAACCTCTAGCAAGAGAAAAGGCCTAATTCTCTTGCCACCAGCATGAATGGAATAGAGAACGGACTCTCGCAAACTAGAAGCAAACTGCTGGTCTCCATAAAAATTTTCCAAAGCCGACTCAACAAGAGCTAATTTTTCTTGCTTCTTCATTCAAAATCACTTTCTGTTCCGTCTTCTTGCATGACCTTGACCAAGGTCTTTTCAGCCTTGTCCAGCGTCGCTTGGAGCTCTTTTGACAAGACCATGCCCTTTTGAAAGGCAGCAATCGCATCTTCCAGAGCAATTTCACCATTTTCCAAACTTTGGACAATGGTCTCCAGTTCTGCTAGATTTTCCTCAAATTTCTTTTGTTTTGACATCTTTAACCTCTAATTCTACCTGACCATCTCGCATCAAAAGCGTCACTTGGTCTTTTTTCTTCAACTTCTCAACCGAATCGACCACTGACCCTTCTTTTTTGACAATTGCATAGCCACGCGCCACTATTCGACTGGCATCCAACATCAACAAGGCTTCTGAAAGTCGCTTCACCTCCGCAACCTTAGCATCATAAACCAGCGCCATTTGGCTACGTAAGAGCTTGTCCAACTGGCTTAAGCGGTCTTGATAGCGCTGGATTTTAGTAACAGGTGATAATTGTACCAATTGATGCGTCCTTGCTTGGACTAGTTGCTTGCTATCAGAAATCCGTGTTCGCAAACTTTGTTTTAATCGCAGTTGCAGCTGATCTAATCGTTGCAAATAGCCGTCATACAAGCGCTCTGGCTGTCTAAAGATGACTGACTGACTGCATTTTTTCAGAGCTTCTTTTTTCCTTGACAGGACATTCTGAACCGCTGTTGCCATTCGTTTTTCTTGATTCTGCAAATGGGTCAAGAGATCCAACTTAGTGACAGGCGTTGCTAGTTCAGCAGCAGCGGTTGGCGTCGCCGCTCTGCGATCCGCTACAAAATCTGCCAAGGTCACATCCGTCTCATGCCCCACACTAGAAATGATTGGCAAGCGAGATTCAAAAATAGCCCGTACCACAATCTCTTCGTTAAAGGCCCAGAGATCCTCGATGGAACCCCCACCACGACCAATGATGAGGACATCTAGATCCTCACGCTGATTGGCACGAGCAATATTCCGTGCTATTTCCTCTGCTGCTCCATCACCTTGCACCTTGGTCGGATAGAGAAGGATATCGACACCAGGAAAACGTCTGCTCACGGTTGTGATAATATCCTGAATGACTGCACCACTGCGACTGGTTACTACACCAATTCTCTTAGCAAACTGGGGCAGAGGCTGCTTGAACCTTTCTTGAAAAAGACCTTCCTCCGTTAGTTTTTTCTTGAGTTGTTCAAACTGAATCGCAAGCGCACCAACTCCATCAGGTTCAGCCTTCTCAATGATGATAGAATAGCTCCCGCTCGGTTCATAAACCTGAACTCGCCCAATCACATTGATTTTCATCCCTTCTTCCAGGTCGAAACCTAATTTCTGATATATCCCTGACCAGATGGTCGCTTGAATGACTGCGTGGTCATCTTTTAGGGAGAAATATTGGTGAGTAGGTCGTTTACGAAAGTTGGAAACTTGACCAGTTAAATAGACCCGTTCCAAGTAAGGGTCTTTATCGAATTTCATTTTCAGATACTTGGTCAAAGTTGTTACCGATAAATACTTTTCCATCTCCACCTACTATTCATTTTCTTGCTTTTCCATGGGTATTATTATACCAAAAACATGCTTAAAAATCACCTTTTTCCTACTGAAACTAAAGGAAAAATAGAAAAAGGAGGCTAGGCCTCCTCATCTGATTATTTGCTGTTTCGCGCTTCTTCCAAAATCTTTGCAATCTTAGTGGTCAAAAGGTCGATAGCAACTGTATTGCTGACTCCCTCAGGAATGACGATATCAGCATAACGCTTGGTCGGCTCGATAAACTGGTGGTACATAGGTTTGACCACACCCAAATACTGATCAATAACGCTGTCTAGACTACGGCCACGTTCTTCCATATCACGCTTGATCCGACGAATAATGCGCACATCATCATCAGTATCAACAAAAATCTTGATATCCATCAAATCACGCAAGCGCTTGTCCTCCAAGACCAGAATCCCCTCAACGATAAAGACATCCTGAGGCTCCTGACGATAAGTCTTGCTACTCCGTGTATGCGCTGTATAGTCATAAGTCGGGATGTCCACCGGACGCCCTGCCAACAATTCCTTAATCTGCTCGATCATCAAGTCTGTATCAAAGGCAAATGGATGGTCGTAGTTGGTTTTGACACGCTCTTCAAAGGTCAAATGAGACTGATCCTTGTAGTATGAATCATGCTCAATCATGGAAATCTTTTCATCAGGGAAATGCGATAAAATGGCTCTTGAAACACTGGTTTTTCCTCCACCAGAACCACCTGTCACTCCGATAATGATTGGTCTATTTTGCATGCTATCCTCCGTTTTTTTATCCGTCGTCTATTCTATCACATTTTTTGCAAAATTTATAGTCTGATTTGGATAGTCTAGGGGGAAACGATTCCATCCCCACACTCTAGTTAAACTAGACAAAAACCTTCCTTGGTTTGTAGAAATTGTCCCTTTTTTCTAAAATGGCAAGCAATTTATCACCTTCAAAAGCAGCCAATTCTTGTTCTGTTTGGTCTAGCTCGATAAAACGTCCAAACCGCACTTCTGCAGCCTCTTCTGGAGTTAGGAAAACTTTGACAAGGTCTCCTGTACCAATCTCAAGAGGATGGAGAAAGTCCAGTTGCCCTGCCTCCACTTTTGCAGCAATTTCGTCCAAGGTAAGAGCATCCTCCAGTTGTAAACCTGCTGCACTCGTCCGAGTCAAATGGGACATATGGGCCGCATAACCCAGCTTCTCTCCCAAGTCAACAGACAAGGTACGGATATAAGTCCCTTTACTGCATTTTACACGAAATGTAAAACGTGCGAGGTGATCCTCATAAGAAATCGGACTCGTCCTCTCAAATTGAAAAATAGTGACCTGACGTTCTGGACGCTCCACTTCCTGACCTGCACGCGCATACTCATAGAGCTTGCGACCATTAACCTTGACAGCCGAATACATAGGCGGAATCTGGGTAATAGGTCCGGTCAGACTCGCAATCGCTTCATCGACAATGGTTTCATCCAAGGGAGAAAAAACGGGTGTCTCTGCGACCACTTCTCCGCTGGCATCCTCAGTCGTCGTTGAATAACCAAGAGTGATCTCCCCCTCATAGACCTTGCCCTCATCCTGCATAAATTCGACCATGCGGGTCGCCTTGCCAACCGCAATGGGCAAAACACCCACCACATCTGGATCCAAGGTCCCACCATGACCAATTTTCTTGGTTCCCAAAATCTTGCGCAGCTTAAAAACCGCGTCATGCGAGGTCATCCCCGCTTCTTTTTTTAAGTTGATAATACCGTTCATGTGTTGCTTTCTGATTTCATTCATGAAATATCTTCTTCAAGAATTGTAATGTAATTATCTTTTGTAACAAAAGATAATGTGGCTAATCTTCTTGCTTGGTTCATAACTATCCTATCAAATACATTTCTTACAAATCGACCATTCGCATTTTTATTTTCAGGATTGCTACTATGTAATTCTAAATATTTTTTTAATTTTTCTTTTGCAGAATCATGCAAAATGTACTCTTCATTTTTGCAATATGAAAGAAAAATATCAAACATTTGGTCCACAGTATAATCTTCAAACGTAATAAAATAATTAAATCTTGATTTTAACCCAGGATTAGATTCAAAAAACTTTTTCATTAAATTATCATATCCTGCTACAATAACAACTAAATCATCTCGATAGTCTTCTAATGCTTTAGTTAACTCAGTTAAACACTCTCGACCATAACTATCACTTTTATCGTTTTCAGTAATACTATATGCTTCATCAATAAATAAAACGCCCCCCTTAGCTTTTTGGATCAGTCTTTTAACTTTTAAAGCAGTTTGCCCTTGATATTCTGCTATTAAGTCAGTTCTAGTTGCTTCAATAAAATGACCTTTGCTTAGTATTCCTAGAGAACGATACATATTACCAACAATTCTAGCAACTGTTGTTTTACCTGTACCCGAATTCCCTAGGAAAGCCATATGCATCGTTCTATTAGTTTTTTTTAACCCAATCTTTTCTCGGTTTTTCTGAACTTTGTTAAAGATTACTAGGTCTTCTATTTCTTTCTTTACATTTTCTAATCCTATCAGGGAGTTCAATTCATCAGACAGCTCATCAAATGATTTGGTATTGATTTCTTTTAAAATAGCGTACTCACTATCTATTAATCTAGAACCAAGATATTTATACAGTAACTCTAAAACCGTTGACTGTCTTTCTTTAATTTTAGGAAATTTATCATTATTTGACAAATTTCCTAAACGCTTTATAAATTCTAATTCTGAATGCTTTTTATTATCAACAATTTCTTGAATAACAGTCTCAAATTCATAAGATTTATTTGTTAAGTCATCAAGCTTTTTCACTTCTGATTTTAACAATTTTAAATAAGTTTCACTAATCATCTACATTCCTTTAAATAACAGAAATACTACTATTAGAGCGAATAAGATTCCTAAGGCATAGAATCCTTTTCTAAGGAAACTAATCTCTTTTTGTTTTTCCTCTAGTTCAGTTTGAAATTTCTCGACTATTAAAGTAAGATTTTTACTTTCGTCTATTAATCGAACATCCATCTTATCTACGTCGTTTTTCAGTTCATTTTGTGTTTCTTTAACCTGTAAATGCAAATCGTTAAAACTATTTTCTATTTTCACTAATGTTTTTAGATTCGCTTTTAAAGTATCAATTTCAATTTGAATTTCACTTTGCTTCTCTTCAAGTTGTTCTAACTCTTCTAGCTTTTTATGATGTTTCTTCAATATATCAATTAAATCTTTATTCTGTTTAAAAACGTCATCTAATAGTTTTTTATTACCAGTTTGATATTCTTCTATCTCGTGCAATCCCTGCATAGCTTTATCATTTGCCTCTTTGGCTGCAATCAAAGACTTTGAAATACTTTGAATATACTCATCATCCAATATTTGGAAAGTTTCATAAATGGTATTAAATTCCTGAATAATCTTTTTAATATGCTTGTTTTGTTCAATCATTCTATTTTGAACAGCATCGGTGAGAGCATTTAAATCCTTACCTTTAACATCATATTCCATACCAATAAATCCTAGCATAGGATCGTCTTGTGGGACAGTCGGTAAATCTGATTGTTCTGGAATTTCTTCACTAAAAGCTTTCAACGCTTCTTTTTTCTCATTAAATCTTTCAGACTTTGCTAAAACCTGAATCTCTAATTCTTCTGACATAACATTCTCCTATAGTAAATCGTTTAATGCACTTTGCATTTCTTCAAGTTCACTTTGCTTTTCATCAAAGTATATTTCGTTAGCTAATAATCGCTGTTTGAAATCAATCTTTGAATTAGAAAACTCCTCTTGAACATTACCAAGAAGTTCTCTTAGTTTTTGATGGTTCTTAGCCATCTTAATGAATATATCATTTCGCTTAACAGCAACATTTTGCTCGGCAACAAAAATTTGAACATCCTGAATTCTTAACAATTCGTTTTTCTTATTAGCTTGTTTCTTTTGATTTTCCTCAATTAATTTTTTTGAAATAAATTGATCAAGTCCGTTAATGATTATCGCTCCCAAGATTCCAGTTAGTAAACTTGCAAAGAACATCCCTAAAATATTAGCAATTGTTCCTAGGAGTTTTATTTCAAAAGTCATACCTGGTATCTTATTTAAGAACTGCTCAAAATATTCTCCTAAAAACATTGCTCCTACAGCAACTAAACCAGAAGTAATGATTTTTGAAATGTGAGCTATCTTAATTGCTGTAGAATGTGTTTGATTTTCAGGGTTAGATAAATAAGAAATGCTTTCTCTGATAGAACCAAATAATTGTTTAATCAAGTTTGGAAGTTTTTGTAATTTCTGGTTAAATGCGCCAATAATTTCTCCAACAATGCTTCCAACAAAACTATCTACACCTACTTTAATAAAATCTTTGATTTTGCCAAAAAATGAATGAAGTGCTTTTTTCATTTCCTCCATAAATGTATCAAAAGATTGTTTTTTTGCTTTAAAATACCTCACTAGAGCATTTATAATTTCCTTCAGCATTCCAAATAGAGCTGCAACAAACATAGCTTTTATAGCATCTTTATCAGCTTTATTGGCCATTCTGACAGAAGCTTTCTTTGCAATATCCTTATTAATAGCTTTCTTTGCTGTCTTCTCAGCCTTAAGCATCTTCTTTGAATCAGCTGCTAGTTTATCATTTAATCTTTTATTATTTTCAGCTTTAAGATTTCGCTTTTCGGCATCTGAGATATTCATCTTATCTATTTTTTCATTTGCTTTTTTAACTTGTTCTCTAAGATTTCTTTCTCTTAGTTCCTTATTTTTTATGTAATCGCTATTAGATTTTGCGCCTTTACTTTTATTAAGAGATTCATTAGTCGCAGATAAATTTTCAGATTTGTTAGCTAAATCAGAAGGATCAATATCTGCTATTTTTCTCCATGGATTTTCAAAAATCTGTTTTCGCGGTACGATGTGATCCAGATTAGCTTTTTCGTTTATTTTTAATTTTTTTCCGGTGTATTCATCCTTCAAGTTTCCTAATTTTTGCTTATGTTTCATTGCCTTATTTGCATCAGTATATCTTTTGTCTTTAACAATCTGATCAGCAATTTCTTTTGTATAGCCATTTGGGTTCTTTTCGTTATATTGCTTTAATAATGTATCACTTGTCATATCTAAACCAATTTGATTCCCGAATTGATTCCAAATTTCATCTAAAATAACATCTCCTAATTTATCCGGTGAACTAATTTCTTTACAATCTACTTCTAATTTCTCAAGATTAGAAAACTCCATTGTAAATTGCTGTTCCAATAGTTCTTCTAACTCATCATAGTTTAAATTTTCGGACTCATTTACTTCTTCAGTATTCAATACTAATAATTCATTTTCCACTGCTTTCTCACTCTCCCTTCAGCGCTTCGAACTTCGCTTTCATAGTTGGATTTTTTCGGGTCAATTTTTTAACTGAAACATCTTCCAATTTGTTATTGGCGAGGCGGAGTTGGTTTTCGGATGTGGTTAGGAATTTCTTAACCTCTTCCATACGCTTAATGGCTTTATCGATTTCATCGATTGCTTTACCAAAGTTGGTCGAAGCGGAGTTATAGTTCTTGGCAAAGGCTAGTTTAAAGGCATCCAAATCTTCCTCAAAATGTGTAATATCGATATTCTGCTCGCGAACCAAGGCCAACTCCTGCTTGTACTTGAGGGAATTAAGCGCAGCATTTCGCAAGAGACCAATCAACTGGATAAAAAACTGAGGACGGACAACGTACATTTTCTCATACTCATGACTGACATCCACAATCCCTGTATTAAAGTAGTCATTATCTGCTTCTAACATGGTCACCAAAACAGCATATTCGCAGTTCTTCTCCCGACGATCCTTATCCAATTCCTTGTAGAAGTCCGCATTCTTGTGCTTCTTCTCTGTTCCATCCGCTTCATTTTTCATTTCAAACATGATGGAAATGAATTCTAGACCATTTTCATCAAAATCACGGAAGATAAAGTCCCCTTTAGACCCACGCGCAGAAACCTTATTATCCTTCTCAAAGTAGGCATTTGGAAAGGCAAAACTACGAACCTTGTTAAACTCACTCTCTGCATACTGTTCCAAACTTTCCCCGATAGCTTTTGTAGATTGTTGGGCTTTGAAATTCTTGTAAAATTCTACTTGTTCACTAGCAGCCTTAAGCTGGGCTTCGTAATTTTGCTTAACAGAAGCCAAAGACAGCTCATTTTCCTTTTCTTGCAAGAGGAGCTGATTTTTGACCTGATCGCGTTCTTTTTCTAAGTCAGAAAGGGTCTTTTGCAGTTGATTTTCATGCTCCAAACGCAAGGTAGCCAATTGGCTTTCCAAGGCCTGCACTTCCTTGTCCTTTGCTAATAAGGCCTCATGGCTTGTCTGTTCAACTTCTTTCTTAGCCAATTCTTTTTCTGTATCAAAGTTTTGGATTTGACTCTGCAATTGAGCGATTTCTTGATCCTTCTGAGCCAGTTTAATCTGTTGCTCATTCATGGCCTTTTGCTCAGCCAAGGCCAGCTCCTGCTTCATGCGATCGTGTAATTCCTTATCATACTCAGCTGTTCTCACTTGGGATAAGAGTTCGGCATACTGGCTCTCATTTACTGTAAAGACTTCCCCACAGTTGGGACATTTGATTTCGTTCATAACTTTCCTCTTTCTAGACTTCTGTAACCATTATATCATGCCTGAGGGAAAATCAAAAACAGCGAGTCGAAACCCACTGTTTATATCTGTTACTTTAAATTTTTTCCAAGGCCAAGCGCAAATCTTCAATTAAATCCTCTACATTTTCAAGACCGATAGACAAGCGGATTTGGTTTGGTGTTACACCTGCTGCTTCTAGATCTTTTTCTGACAACTGACCGTGAGTGGTTGTCGCAGGATGGACAACAAGAGATTTGGCATCTGCCACGTTTGCAAGGTCAGAGAAGATTTCCAAATTATCAATTACCTTGCGAGCTTCTGCCTCTCCGCCTTTAACATGGAAGGTAAAGATTGAACCAACACCTTTTGGCAAATATTTCTCAGCCAAGGCATGATAAGGACTGTCAGCTAGTTTTGGATAATTTACCTTCTCTACCTTAGGATGGTTGACAAGGAAATCAACAATTTTCTCTGCATTTTGCACATGACGTTCAACACGAAGAGAGAGAGTTTCAAGCCCTTGGAGCAAGAGAAAGGCATTAAATGGCGACAAGGCAGCACCTGTATCACGGAGCAATTGAACACGAACAGCGATAATAAAGGCTGCTGCACCAACATCGCGAGTATAGCTCAAGTTATGGTAGCTAGGATCTTCCTCTACAAACTGCGGAAATTTCCCTGAAGCTTCCCAGTCAAAACGACCACTATCGACAATCACTCCTCCAATAGTCGTACCATGCCCACCGATAAACTTAGTTGCAGAGTGAATGGCAATATCTACACCGTGAGAAAAGACGTTAATCAAATAAGGTGTGGCAAAAGTGTTGTCCGAAACGAGAGGAATCTGGTGTTTATGCGCAATCTCAGCCAATTTTCCCAAGTCAGGAATGTTAATCAAGGGATTCCCCAAGGTTTCAATCAAGACAAGCTTTGTATTGTCATTGATAGCTGCTTCCACTTCTTCCAAATTATCTACATCGACAAAGGTAGTTGTGATTCCATAACGAGGAAGGGTTTCCTTCAAGAGATTGAAGGTCCCACCGTAAATAGTTGACGCAGCCACCACATGGTCACCTGCGTGAGCAAGCGCCAAAATAGTGTAGGTTACAGCAGCCATCCCTGATGCTGTCGCTAGTGCTCCAACACCACCTTCAAGAGCAGCGATTCTTTCTTCAAAGGCTGCTGTTGTAGGATTTGTGATACGAGTATAGATATTGCCAGGTTTTCTCAAGGCAAACAAATCGGCACCTTCCTGCGTGTCATCAAAAACGAAGGATGTTGTTTGATAAATCGGTACTGCACGAGACTTAGTTGCTGGATCAACTACTTGCCCAGCATGTAATTGTAGGGTTTCAAATTTAAAATCACGAGTCATATGACGACCTCCAAATAGCTTCATTAGGGATATTGTATCATCTTGTGCTAGTCTTTTCCAATACCGTTTTTCTATATTTTGATATAAGGAACAACTATGACTAGTCTTACACATCAAACAAAAAAGCACGATTAACTCGTGCCCGTTTTTTAATCTACATAAGTATCTTCGTTTTTGTTGAGGAAAGCGTATGGCAAGCCCATCAAGAGACCGCCTCCAATGAAGTTTCCGACAAAGGTCACACCCCAGTGACGAAGAATATTAGGTATGTCAAAGTTAGCAATTGAATCTGCTGCAACACTAAACTTAACAATCGCAAAAGAAGCAAAGTTCGCAGCAATGTGTTCGTTTGTTAAGAATACAAACATGTAAATTGCCGACAAAACAAGCCAAAGTTTGGCCCCACCATCTTTCACCAAAACAAATGAAAGAATGGCAATGTTTACAAAAATATTGGCTAAAATACCTTCAAGTAAGACTAGCTCATTGGAACGGCCTAACTTCATCTCTACAACCCCTGAAATGAAGCTATCATGTGTTAGATTTGCATAGGCTGCTGAGTGGGCAAATCCCCAACCTGCTATCAAAGCTCCGATGAGATTGAACAAGGTACAGTAAAGTAAAATCTCAGCTGTTTTTCTCCAAGAAATTTTTTTCAAGAAACTACCAGCTGTCAAAAACATCATATTTGAAGTTACCAGCTCAGCATTAAAGAAAACAATGTAGGCCAATCCCCAAGCAAAAACAAATGGGAATAGAAAACGTCCACTACCTGGAGCAATTTTATTTATCAAGTCAGCCCCAACTGCGCCCGCAGCTGTACTAAATGTTAGAAAGGCACCTGCAAACATGGAACGAATCGCATACTTAAACTTACTTTGGCTATAAAGACTTTCTTTCTTCTTACAAGCAAATTCAATCTTTGAAATAAATTCTGAAGAGACCATAAAAAACTCCTAAACTTTTATTTGTGATAATTATAACATAATTCTTGTTTTCTCGAAAGCGTTTTCTGTAAAATTCTAAAATATTTATCTTAAAAATCTTTATCCTAAGCCTTATTATCCTTTTTCATAAGAACTATTTTGATCCTATTTGTTAACATAAAAACCAGTGAAATAGCACTTCACTGGTTCATTCATTCTTAATAACGTTGTCTATACGGTTGATTAAAGGCCTTCAAAATATCCTCAGAAGTCTCAGAATAAGCTTTTGATTCTTTAAAGATTCCTTTGACGATTATACGCTCAGTCGCATTATAATCAACACAGGTAACCAAAGTAATCTCCTTTACGCCGTCACGATCTTCGATTTCATCTACACGGTCAGGTGTAACACGTTTAACTTCTGTAATCTCATAAGTATAAACTTTATCCTTATCGGTCAGGTAAATTTTCATACCTGCTTTGGCATTGACCAAAGGCGAGAAGAGCATTTGACTGGCATTTTCAGCAGTAAAGATATGGTGACTGGCTAGAGAATAGTTTCCTTCCCCCATTTTTTGGTCTGGTTTCATGGTCCCTGCTCCGTAGAACAGGTTTACATTATCCAACCCTTTGAAAATAGGGAGGTTAATCTCCACCTCAGGAATAGCGATACCTCCAATAACAGGAAGTTTCTGAGCATCCCATTGTGAAGCCAATACAGCTTCAGATGAAATAGACTTAACAGAGTCAAAATCAAAATTTCCCTCGGACTTTAGATTTTCATCTATATTTTCCTTAGTGACTTGATTGACTTGGTATTTATTGGTATTCCAGACCAAAAAGAGATCACGAATCTTTGAATTAAAAATTAAAGCTAGCGATAAAAGAATTAAGAAACCCGCTAAAATATTGATAAATAGATTTCTGCGCTTGTTTTTCTTACTCTTTTTATTTTTCGTTTTTTTATGAGACATTATGCTTCACCTTCTGTTTCAATTTCAGTCCCAACTTCTTCCTTTTCTGCCGCAGCAACCGTTGTAAAGGTCACAATCTTAGCATCCTGATCTAGACGCATCACCTTAACTCCCATAGTTGAGCGTCCCGTTTGTGAAATATTGGCAACATTTGTACGGATCATGACACCTGTATCTGTGATAATCATCAAGTCTTCATCCCCCTTAACAGTGAGGAGACCTGCCAGAGGACCATTCTTCTCAGCAACATTGGCTGTCTTCATCCCTTTACCGCCACGGCCTTTAGTAGGATATTCAGTAGCAAGTGTACGTTTACCATATCCTTTTTCAGTGATGATAAGAACTTCGTCTTGGTTTGTAATCACGCTAGCGCCAACTACGGTGTCACCCTCACGAAGATTGACCCCTCGGACACCTGTCGCGATACGGCTCATGCCACGAACAGCTGATTGATTAAAGCGAACAGCATAACCAAACTTGGTACCAATGATAATATCCGTATCTTCTTCTGTCAGCAAGACATTAATTAATTCGTCTTCATCCTTGAGATTCAAGGCTTTCAGTCCATTTTGACGAATGTTAGCAAACTCTTTGACACTGGTTCTCTTCACGATACCGTGACGAGTTGTAAAGAAGAGATAGGCGTCATCACTACGTTCAGACTCAACGTTGATAATGGTCTGAATGCTCTCACCTTCGTCCAACTTCAATAGATTGACAACTGGCAATCCCTTAGCAGTACGACCGTATTCAGGGATTTCATAACCTTTAAGGCGGTAGACACGTCCTTTATTAGTAAAGAAGAGCAGATGATCATGGGTGCTGGTTGAAACCAACTCACGCACAAAGTCATCATCCTTAACACCAGTACCTTGGACTCCACGACCACCACGTTTTTGAGCAGTAAACTCACCTTGGTCCAAACGTTTGATATAGCCCTTATTAGAAAGGGTAATCAAGACATCCGTTTCTTCAATCAAATCTTCATCTTCAAGAGTTAAGACTTCTCCAATCATCAACTCCGTACGACGCTTGTCACCAAACTTGCGTTTGACTTCGTCCAGCTCCTCTTTGATGATTTGAGCCACGCGCTCAGGTTTGGCAAGAATATCAGCCAAATCTGCAATCAAGGCAATCAATTCATCATATTCAGACTGAATCTTATCACGTTCCAATCCTGTCAAACGACGAAGACGCATATCAAGGATAGCCTGACTTTGACGCTCAGAAAGCTTGAACTTGCTCATCAATTCTGCTTGTGCTTCCGCATCGGTTTCACTTGCACGGATGATACGAATCACTTCGTCGATATGATCTAGCGCAATTAGAAGACCTTCTAAGATGTGCGCACGCGCTTCTGCTTTTTCCTTGTCAAATCGTGTACGACGAACAACCACTTCTTTTTGGTGCTCGATATAAGAATCCAAAATTTGACGAAGGGACAAGATTTTTGGCACACCATTTTGAATCGCCAGCATATTGAAACCAAAGTTGGTTTGCATCTGGGTCATCTTGAAGAGGTTGTTAAGGATAACGTTGGCAGACGCGTCTCGTTTAACCTCGATTACAAAGCGAACGCCTTCACGGTTGGACTCATCACGTACAGCTGTAATGCCCTCAATTCGTTTTTCCTGAACCAAGCGAACAATATGCTCATGTACCTTGGTTTTATTAACCATATAAGGGAATTCCGTTACAACAATACGCTCACGACCCGTCTTAGTGGTTTCAATCTCTGTACGAGAACGAAGGACAATGGAACCTTTACCGGTCTCATAAGCTTTGTGGATCCCTGATTTCCCCATGACAAGAGCACCAGTTGGAAAATCTGGACCAGGCAAGACTTCCATCAAGTCCTTAGTCGTCACTTCAGGATTGTCCATAACCAACTTCACTGCATCAATGGTTTCACCCAAGTTGTGAGGTGGAATATTGGTTGCCATCCCAACAGCGATACCAGTTGCCCCATTGACCAAAAGGTTTGGAAAACGAGCTGGCAAAACCAAGGGTTCACGTTCGTTAGCATCGTAGTTATCTACGAAATCAACTGTGTTTTTATTGATATCACGAAGCATTTCAAGGGCAATCTTGCTCATACGTGCCTCAGTGTACCGTTGCGCGGCAGCACCGTCCCCGTCCATAGAACCAAAGTTTCCATGCCCATCAACAAGCATGTAACGGTAGCTCCACCATTGAGCCATACGAACCATGGCTTCGTAAATAGAGGAATCACCATGTGGGTGGTATTTACCCATAACATCCCCTGTAATACGGGCTGATTTTTTATGAGGTTTGTCTGGTGTAACACCTAGTTCATTCATTCCGTAAAGAATACGACGATGAACAGGTTTTAAGCCATCTCGAACATCAGGAAGGGCCCGCGCAACGATAACGCTCATGGCGTAGTCGATAAAGCTGGTCTTCATCTCCTTTGTCAGATTGACATTCACTAAATTTCTATCCTGCATTCATAAATGCCTCATTTCACTATTAGTAATTAGATATATTATACCATAATTTGTCCTTCATTTCAGTCTTTGGAAATCGCTAAAACGTTTACATCGATAACCGAATAGAATATTCGTGACAAAGCTTTTTAAAAGTGATAGAATGAAAGTGTCTGGGGATTCCCCTAAAAAAAATGAAGGAGATGTTTAGATAATGACTTCAACTAAACAACACAAAAAAGTGATCCTTGTTGGTGACGGTGCCGTAGGTTCATCTTACGCTTTCGCACTTGTTAACCAAGGAATTGCACAAGAGCTTGGAATTATCGAAATTCCACAATTACACGAAAAAGCTGTTGGTGATGCGCTTGACCTTAGCCACGCCCTTGCCTTCACTTCACCTAAAAAAATCTACGCTGCTCAATACTCTGACTGTGCAGACGCTGACCTTGTTGTGATCACTGCAGGTGCTCCTCAAAAACCAGGTGAAACTCGCCTTGACCTTGTAGGTAAAAACTTGGCTATCAACAAATCAATCGTAACACAAGTTGTTGAATCAGGTTTCGATGGTATCTTCCTTGTTGCAGCTAACCCAGTTGACGTTTTGACTTACTCAACTTGGAAATTCTCTGGATTCCCTAAAGAACGTGTTATCGGTTCAGGTACTTCACTTGACTCAGCACGTTTCCGTCAAGCACTTGCTGAAAAATTGGATGTTGATGCTCGTTCAGTTCACGCCTACATCATGGGTGAACACGGAGATTCTGAATTTGCGGTTTGGTCACACGCTAACATCGCTGGTGTAAACCTTGAAGAATTCCTTAAAGACACTCAAAACGTTCAAGAATCTGAATTGATTGAATTGTTCGAAGGTGTTCGTGACGCTGCTTACACAATCATTAACAAAAAAGGAGCTACATACTACGGTATCGCTGTAGCACTTGCTCGTATCACAAAAGCAATTCTTGATGACGAAAATGCAGTACTTCCACTTTCAGTCTTCCAAGAAGGTCAATACGGTGTTAAGAACGTCTTTATCGGTCAACCAGCTGTTGTTGGTGCACATGGTATCGTTCGTCCAGTAAACATTCCATTGAACGACGCTGAAACTCAAAAAATGCAAGCGTCTGCTAAAGAATTGCAAGCTATCATTGACGAAGCATGGAAAACCCCTGAATTCCAAGCAGCTTCTAAAAACTAATGAAAAGAAGGTTCTCAAACATGGGAACCTTTTTCTTTTTGCACAAAATCATAACTCAACTTTTCAAATAAACAATAAAAAAAGCCTGTCAGACAAGCTCGAATACTTGATATGACAGACTTTTTGAAAATTCATTATTTAACAGCGTCTTTAAGAGCTTTACCAGCTTTGAAAGCTGGAACTTTAGAAGCTGCGATTTTGATTTCTTTACCAGTTTGTGGGTTGCGACCTTTACGTGCAGCACGCTCACGAACTTCAAAGTTACCGAAACCGATCAATTGAACTTTTTCACCAGCTGCAAGGTATTCAGTTACTGCTGCAAATACAGCGTCAACTGCTGCTGCTGAATCTTTCTTAGTCAATTCTGTAGCTTCTGCTACTTTAGCGATCAAATCTTGTTTGTTTGCCATGTTAACAAATCCTCCAAATAATTTCTAATTAACAAATATAATCATATCCTAAAATCGGCTATAGGTCAAGTCAAAAACACTATTTTGACTATTTTTTCTCTATTTTTTTAGGAATTGTAGCGAATTAGAATCGCCCAAGCATTCTCTCCAGTATGAGTTTGAATAATAGAGCCAGTTTCCAATACAGAGATTGGCTTCTCAACATAAGGTTGCAATAATGCCTTCATCTCATTCGCCAATTCGTTCGTTCCAGCATAGGAGATTCCAATTTCTGCAACTGATTTTTGGGAAAGAGTATTGGTTAATTCCTCAAGCCACTTTTTGAAAGTTTTCGCTCCACGTCCTTTGGCGATTGGTTGGAGTTCGTGGTTTTTCATCTGCATTACTACACGAATATTCAAGAGTGAGCTTAGTAATCCTGTCACACGTCCAATACGACCACCCTTAACTAAGTTTTCTAGCGTCGAAACACCGATATAGAGTTCTGTATGATTTTTGACGTCCTCTACATGAGCCAAGATCGTTTCTAAATCTTTACCTTCTTTAGCAAGTTTTGCAGCTTCAACAACTTGGAACTTCATTGCTTGATCTGTAAAGGAACTATCAATAACTGTTACATCAGCAGTTGAGAGGCTGGCCCCTTGGCGAGCAGCTTCCACAGTTCCAGACAAGGCATGGGACATGTGAATGGCGATAATTTGACTGCCATCTTTACCTAGTTCTTCAAAGACCTCAGCAAACACTCCTACAGGTGGCTGGCTTGTTTTAGGCAGATTCTTACTTTGTTGCATAAGATGAAGGAATTCTCCCTCTTTCAAATCTGCATCCGAATAAAGCACACTATCAATCATAACTGATAGAGGGACAACAGTGATATTTAATTCTTTAACTACTTCTGGTTCGATAGTAACAGAAGAGTCCGTTACAATTTTTACTTGTGTCATAATTCAATCTTTCTATTCTTCTCGATAGGATTGGGATTTTCTCCTTTATTATATCAAAAAAATGATAAAAAATCATAAGTGATCCGATGAAAAGAACTGAATTTTTGGTATAATCTATCTATAGAAAAGTGAGGAACAGCTATGATTCGAAAACTTCAACCGATTATTACCATTATTTTGGGAGCCGCTATCTATGCCTTCGGTCTTACCTACTTTGTTGTTCCTTATCATTTATTTGAGGGAGGGGCGACAGGTATTACCTTGATTACCTACTATCTTTTTCAGATTCCTGTCTCTTTGATGAACCTCTTAATTAATATCCCTTTATTTATCCTGGCTTGGAAGATATTTGGACCTAAGACCCTTTACTCCAGCCTTCTAGGATCCATTTCACTTTCCGTTTGGCTAGCAATCTTTGAGCGCATTCCTTTGCACATCGACTTGCAAGGGGATCTCATCATTGTCGCTTTAGTCTCAGGAGTCTTACTGGGGGTTGGTTTAGGAATTATCTTTAATGCTGGTGGAACCACTGGCGGCTCTGATATCGTTGCCCGTATCCTCAACAAATACACCAATATTTCGATTGGGAAATTGCTTTTTGGGATTGACTTTTTTATCCTAATGTTGATTTTGATTATCTTCCAAGATCTTCGTCTAGTTACCTATACCCTCTTGTTTGACTTTATCATCGCTCGTGTTATCGACTTGATAGGCGAAGGAGGTTATGCTGGTAAAGGATTTATGATTATTACCCAATATCCTGATCAATTGGCCAAAGAGATTAACGATGAACTCGGACGTGGAGTTACCTTTATATCTGGTCAAGGCTACTACAGCAAAAAGGATTTAAAAATTATCTACTGTATCGTCGGTCGAAACGAAATCGTTAAAATGAAAGATATGATTCATAAAATTGATCCTCAAGCCTTTATCACCATCACTGAGGCTCATGAAATTCTGGGTGAAGGATTTACTTATGTGAAAGATTAAAAAAGCTGGGAATTCCCAGCTTTTATTCTTCTTCTGCGAGGGTTGAATGGCGGAACCCGTAAGTAAAGTAAATAACTAGACCAACTAGAAGAGCGATGCCAAAGGCAATCCAGGTATCTAGACTATATTGAAGCATAAAGGAAACACAGATAAGAATGGAAAGAATTGGCAAAAGTGGCACCAAGGGTGTTTTAAACTCTCCCTCTTTTGGCATACCCTTATCCTTTCTGAGTTTTATTATTCCGTAGGCTAGCAAAATCAGATAAGCTAGCGTACAGATATTTAAGAAGGCTGCAATACTGGCTAGAGGAAATACTCCTGCAGCAATGGCTGAAGCAACTCCTGTTAAGAGGGTTGCATTTTTAGGAACGCGACTAGTCTTGCTTAATTGTTTGAAACTTTGAGGTAAAAGTCCATCACGTGCTAAGCTATAAATCATCCGAGACAAAGCGTAAGTCATGGAGATACATACGGTTATCAGGGTTAGAATGGCTACAAGCGAAACATAATTTGCTGCCCAGCCGATACCAATACTCCGTAATGAAAATGCTACTGCATCGTCCACATTGAGCTTACTGTAGTGAACAATCCCTGTCAATACTAAGGTTACCAAAGCATAGAGAATGGTGACGATTGTCAGAGAAAGCACGATTCCGCGGGGAATATTTTTTTGAGGACTTTGAATTTCATCAACTGCCATGGAAATAGACTCAAATCCGAGAAAACCAAAGAACATCAAAGATGCGCCCGCCATAATCCCAGTACTTCCACCATATAGTTGACCAAAACCAAAGGGAGCAAAATTCGACCAATTTTCAGGTTTGATGTACCAAATACCAACTAGGATAAATAAGGCGAGAGCTGAAAATTTCAAGACCACTAAAAGCGAATTAAATCTTAAAGCTGCCTTAGAATTTAATAAAACCAATCCCGTTACCAAGGTCAGTACTAAAATAGGCAGAAGATCGATATAGGTACCTTGTTCAGGGTTAAAGATTCCATTCAAGGCTTGGGGCATGGAGATACCATAATTACTGAGCAATCCCTTAAAGTAAGCAGCCCAGCCAGACGCCACACCTGAAACAGCTGTCATGAATTCCATGATGGTCAACCAACCAGCAATCCAAGCTGGCAATTCTCCTAAAATCGCATAGAGGTAACTATAAGCACCACCAGTAGCAGGCACACGAGAGGCAAATTCTGCGAAAAAGAGGGCTGATAGAGAAACACACAGGGCAGAAATCACAATGGAAATCACTAGCGATGGACCAGCTAGGGTAGCCGCTGCTGTTCCTGTAATGGTGAAAATCCCCGTTCCCACCATAGCACCTATTCCTAATAGAATCAAATCCCACAATTTCAAATGGCGGTGCATCTCTGTCTGTCTCAGACTAACATCCTTGGTTCTAAAAATATTCATACTTCATCTCCACTAAATGTAATTGTTTTATTTTACCATATAAAAGCATTTTTGTGAATATTTATTAGGTTCTTTTTTGAAAAAAATTCTGAACAGAAAGGATTCCTGTTCAGAATTTGCATTTTTACCCACTGATTCTTTCAATTTGTTACTGATCAAGCGAGTAGGCTCAGTATACTCCATTGAAAGTTTTTGGGGATTTGGGATTTTTTAAACTTCAAAGTAAGGGAACGGACGGTCACTATCTAAAGGACGATTTGGAACTTCTTGTTCCAAAATAGCGCGCCAACCAGATACCAATTCTTCAAAAGTCAGTTGTGCTTCTGGAGAAGCTGTTGTCAGCTTCCGACCAAACCAAGCCATGGTTGAAGTTTCAAATTGAAGCATAGCGTACTGGATTACTGGTACATTTGCCTCTTCATAATTTTCATTTACTGCACGCGCTACTTCTGCCGCTTGCGGAAGGAGTTGATTGCTGATTTTATCAACAACAGTCGCATCCATCTCTCTCCATGAAAGAAGTTGACCATTTACCTGATAAAAGAGCTCAAAGGTTTCTTGATTTTCTTTGAAATTAGTAAGAACAAAAGCACGTTCCACGGCCTCAGGACCACCAACGCCTTTTACAGCGTTTATCAAGAGGTTTTGTTCCATTTGTCTCCAATAATCATCTGCTTCTTCTACTAAATCAACTGTAAAAGGTGGAACAATTTCCTCAGCAGGAATTTCGCCTTTATTCACTTTTTCGACATTGCCAAATAATTTTTTTAAGAATCCCATTTGCTTCTCCTTTTGGGTTTTATCCGACAGATCCTTCCATTTCATAACTAATCAAGCGGTTCAGCTCAACTGCGTATTCCATTGGAAGTTCTTTAGTGAAGGGCTCTACAAATCCCATAACGATCATCTCGGTTGCTTCAGATTCTGACAAACCACGACTCATGAGGTAGTAGAGTTGTTCCTCTGAAATCTTAGATACTTTGGCTTCGTGCTCCAATGCGACTTGTGAGTTGTGAATTTCATTAAATGGAATAGTATCTGATGCTGATAAGTCATCCATGATAATGGTATCACACTCGATGTGAGAAACAGATTTCTTAGAGTTCTTGTTAAAGGTTACTTGTCCACGGTAGTCCACCTTGCCTCCGCCTTTAGCGATGGATTTAGACACGATAGAGGAGCTTGTGTGTGGAGCGTTATGGATCATCTTGGCACCCGTATCTTGGTGTTGACCAGCATTAGCAAAGGCGATCGAAAGCATGGTACCACGGGCCCCTTCTCCATCCAGATAAACAGATGGGTATTTCATGGTTGTTTTAGCACCCAAGTTCCCATCAATCCACTCAACAGTCGCATCTTTCAATGCTTTGGCACGTTTTGTTACCAAGTTATAGACATTATCAGACCAGTTTTGGATGGTTGTATAACGCATATAAGCTCCGTCCAAAGCGAAAATTTCTACAATGGCAGCGTGCAAGCTGTTACTTGAATAAGTTGGCGCTGTACAGCCTTCTACGTAGTGGACGCTTGCTCCTTCATCAACAATAATCAAGGTACGTTCGAACTGACCTGTATTTTCGTTGTTGATACGGAAGTAGGTTTGAAGTGGAATATCTACCTTGACACCTTTTGGCACGTAGATAAAGGTTCCACCCGACCATACTGCAGAGTTGAGGGCTGCCAACTTGTTATC
>CABTWF010000009.1:0-46817 GCA_902488495.1 uncultured Streptococcus sp.
GCCTTACCAGTTGTATAAGATACTTGATTGTCCTGCAAGACACTCTTCAAGCGATTACGAGTATAGATATCGAGTTGATCGCCCATGACCAGATTGACTTGCTTACGAAGGGCTATAACACCTTCGCCATAAGTTACTTTTTGTGGCGTTGGGAAGACCTTGTACTCTTTCTTGAGATAGTCTGCGCTCTTGCTGGCAGCTGCAATGCTATCTTCGCTAGCTGGTTTACTTGCAGTGAATTGATCTGCCAATTCAACTGTTCCATCACCGGTTTGGTCTACTTTTGGTTTCTCTGGTGTAGTTGGTTTTTCTGGTTGACTTGGTGTAGGCGTTTCTTGCTCTTCTTTAACAGGTTTCAATAGATGAACTTCAGCTGCACTTGCAAAACCACCAACGCCTTCCAATACTTTCAACTCAATCTTGTTGGTATCTACCGCCGCAAAGTTGACTGTTTTTTCTTGGGCGTTATTGTCCCAGCTTCCTTCTGAAACCTTGACCATTTGGCCATCTTTTTGTGCGTAGATTTCGTAGCGCGTCACAACACCATTTCCACCACCAGGACGTGGGAGATACGTCAAGCCATTGATTTTTTCTGCTTCTTTCAAGGTCATAGTAAGGGTGTATGGCGCAGTGTCACCAGTCCACTTAGTATGCCAGAAGGTATTTGGATCATTGTCAAAGGCCTTTTCAACAGCGCCTTCAGTCGCGTTTCCTGGAAGTTGCTGACTGCTTGCGGTTGCCGTAATCTTATCATTTGAAATCAAACGAGGATTTACAAATGGTTTGTCTGACAACTCTGCACTATGCAAGACTCCTTTGAAACCACCGATGCTTTCAAGCGGTAGAACCAAGCTATTGTGGGCAAAGCGAGGGTGGGCTGGATTTGCTATACGCTCAATCTTTTCACCATCCACATAGACTTCTGTAGATTGTGGTTTGGTTACGATGGAGATTTGATAACGTTTGTTCTTTTCAAGTTTTTTGTTGAATTGGATATGGAACTGTTCAAACTTATAAGCAAGATAGCCGTCTTTATCAGCTAGATAGATACGGTTGTCGCCACTTGTTGAGAAGGTTTGTTCCCCATCTCCAGTGACAGTCACATCAAACTTCAAGACGTGACTTGGACCAACATCACCAGCCAAGCCTTCGATACTGCTGTCTTTCTCAAAAGCCAATCCTTGCTCGCTTGTCTTCACCTTCTTGCTTGCATAGTTCTTGACTGTTTCAGGATTGATAGTAAACAAATCACTTTGATCAATCGCTCTATCAGGATTTGACTGTGGCGCATAAGGGCTCGTTGGTAGGGTACGTTCTGCAAAGGTCGCAGCTGCACGATCAGATCCCCAAGTGCGCTCCGCAGTAGTTTGCATGCTCTTGAAGAAGCGTTTAAAGATATCATAAGAGGTCAAACCTGTCTCATGAAGGTCAATATTGTCATTCCAAACTGCGTGCCCACCACCAATAATACTTGGATGAGAAGCTGGCAGAAGTGGACCTCCACCTGTTCTAAAATCATTCGGTGTCCAGCTATTGTACTGACGTTCGTAGTTTGCATAGTCCCCATAGGCTGCTTGACTATTGCTTCCACTTGGTACACTATAGGTCGGTACATCTGTGATGTTGATAATCTTAGCTCCCTGAGCAATGGCTTCATTTGGTCGTTGCCATCCAATACTCCAGATATCAACTTCTACTCCGTTCCAATCAACCGCTGTTTTACCTCGTTTCGCACTGAGCGAGCCCCAGATACGAGGGGTGTAACCTTTAGACTTGATATATTGGGTCAAATCATTGACATAGCGACGATAACTTTCTCTGCTACCATAGTATTCATCCGTTCCGATATGAACAGTGGACACGCCATGAAGCGGTGCATCTGGGCCATCGAGGAGTTTGTCATAAACTGATTTGACAAAAGCCAGTGTTTCATCGTATTTATTATCTAGGTCGAGCATAGCAACACGTTCAACGTTGTGTTTGCCAGCATAATCACTCAAACTACCTTGATACATGAGGTCTGGGCGGACTTTGACAAAGGACAAGGCGTGACCTGGTGTGTCAATTTCTGGCACTAGGTTGATATGCAAGGCCTTGGCAAGTTTAATCAGATTTTGCATTTCTTCCTTGGTATAATGCTCATCTGATGTCAATTTTTGACCATTCTTACCGACAATGTCTGTCTCCACACGGAAACCCGTCTTGGCATGTTCAAGAACATACTTGAGTTGTTCTTCTGGTGTTAAGCTCTTACCTGCCAAGTGTTCCTTTAGGAAGATATAGTTATCATTGAGGTGCAACTGCAAGTCGTTCATCTTGTAGTAAGCCATGTTGAGCATGATGTCTACAAGAGTGTCATAAGGGATAAATTTCCGACCTGTATCTAGCATAAAGCCACGGTGGCTGAAACTTGGGAAATCGCGAATTTCGCCATTTTGGAGGTTACTTTCTCCCATTTGAAGAAGAGTCCGAGTGGCGTAGAAGGCTCCTGTGTTTGTGGCAGCTTCGATGGTAATCACATCATTTTGGATAGTGATACCATACCCTTCTTTACCATAACCCTTGTTTTCAACTTTTTTAAATTCGATTCGTTTTTGAGCCTGCTTGTCACCTGTTGCTAGTTCCAATCCACGACTGGCAAGGTCTGACTGATAGAAGGTTGCAGCCTGATCAAAGCCTGAATCTCCTGTCGCAAGAACTGTATCTGAAGTGATAGAAGATTGACCTTCTTTTCCATACCATTGTTGAACAGTTGGTGCTACTTTTGGTTTTACACCCACACCCTCGTCCTGATGTAGCCCCTTGATGACTACTTCAAATTCCTTAGTGAAAGTATGACTGTCTTTGATTTGTTGCACCATAACCTTGACGCGTTGATCTGTCAGAGGTTTATGGATACGATTTTGAAGGTCAATCACACCTTGCTTATTGCTTCCGATAAGACTAACTTCCCCTGGTAGACTAGGCAAGACAAGAGATTGTCCGTCTTCTGCTACTGATAGTTCTGTTACTTGGCGGATATCCGTTACCTTACTGTGGTCCGGAACGTTAGAATAAGCTCGAATTTCTTGGATGCCAACGTTTCTCCAACCCATTGTGCCCGCTTGATAGTCATTGATTTCTAACTTGAGATATTTAGCTTGAATACTATTGGCTAAGTCAACTTTCTCGTCTAAAACAGGTTCTCCGGTTTTGGTATGAGCGAGTTTCCATTGTTTTTCTCCATTAGCGCCCACGTCTTCTTGACCTGCGTAGTAGAGACTCCAAGATTTGATATTGGGGTCATTTTGCCCATTACGAAGACGACGATCCCAGTCAATTTCTACATGTTTGATGAGGGTCGTTTTTGGAAGAGTTAGTTCAAAAGTTGGTTTTTCAATATTTTGATTAGTCGCCCAACGGGTATCCGGATTACCGTCCACTGCCTTATCAGCAGTATACGGAGTGCCAGTTTCATAGTTATTAGCTTGGGCTGTAGCACCCTCGAGATGGTTGACATCTTCTCTATCTTCGATTGTCTTTTCAGCTGGTTTTACTGCTGGTGTAGTGGTTTCAGCTGGTTTATTGTCTGCCTTTGGTGTTTCAACCGGTTTCAGCGTTTCTGCTGGCTTGGGACTTGCAGGACTTGTCTCTGGTTTTGCCTCTTCACTTGCTGCAGGATTGGTTCCCTCATCTGTCGCTGGAGTTTCTTCATGACTTGCTTCTGTTGCAGCTTCTGCATCCGCCTTTTCAAGCGCAGCGGCTAAATCATCTGGTAACTTATCCAGGGCTTGAACATGAGTGATACTTCCCTCTGTCTCTGAAGGTGTTGCTGTTTCTGCCGCCTGAACCATATTGGCGCCAAAGATACTAGCACCAATCATAACGGAGGCTGCACCGATTGCAAATTTTCTTATACTATAGTGACAGCGTTTCTCAAAAAAATGTCTATCCATCTTTCTCCTATTCCTTTCATCCGCATACATGAGTAAGCGGTATCATTTCTCCTTTGAAAAAGGAGAGAACCAAGAGGTCCTCTCCGGCTGTTTGTTCCTTTTTGATTCGAGATCTTTTGGACTTCTAAAACCAAATCTGTTTAGTCTTCTTTTAGTTTTGTCGCAAGAACAGCAGCAGATAAAGCGATACTCACACTTGCTAAGAAGAGGGCAGCTTCTGAAGCATGTTCTCCTGTAGCAGGAAGTTGCTCTTCTTTATCTTCCAGAGTTTTGGCATCAGCTACTGGGCTTGGAGTGAGCGGGTACTCAGGTTTTTCAACTGTTGGAGCTGCTTGATCTCCAGCAGTAGCCAATACACCTGTGTAGGCTGGTTTCTCGTTTACCAAGGCTTGGACCGCATTGACGCCACCCTTAAACTCAGGGACTTCATTTGCAGCCGCTAGGACCGCATTGGCTCCGCCTTTGTATTCTGGTAATTCGTGAACCAAGGCTTGAACTGCATTGACTCCGCCCTTGAACTCAGGGACTTCATGTACAGCTGCTTCTGTTGCATTGACGCCGCCTTTGAACTCAGGTACATCAAGAACTGGTGGTTGTTCTTCACCCTTGCTACTTGTTGGAGCATCTGGTTTCGTAGCAGAATCTTTTAATTGGTTGAGATAGTCTGCGAAGTAGGCAACCATTCTTTCCGTCAAGAGGTGGTTATCCGTCGCATATTTCATGCTTGCCTGAACGCTAGCTACTTCCTCTTGATTGTCTTTGTCCGTTAATTTCTGCGCCTTAGCCAAAGCTGCTTCATAGCTAGACATGTCAAGTGGTGTTTCTGCTACCTGTGGACGGGTAAAGATGAGTTCCGCTGCAGATTGGTATTTATCGCCACCATCTCCGTAAGTCTTGATACCAGTAAGGACAATTTTCTTAGCCTTGATTGTCTTACCAAAGTCAATGTCTTTTGGCTTGTTGTTATTTGGCCAATCTGTTACGGTAAAGGTATGTTCCTTGCCAGACTCATCTGTGACAACCAGTTTCACATCTCGCAAGTTTCCATTTGAATCAGATGCACGTGGAACATAACGAAGTCCAGTGATTTCAGTTGGTTCTTTCAAGACCATGGTTGCAGGCTTTCCTACATCTCCACCATTCCAAGATGTATGCCATAGACTAGACACATTTCCATCAAAGGCATTCTCTAGACCTTCACCTGGTTGAGCTGGCGCATCCAAACTTTCAAAGTCTTCTGCTACCAAGGCTGTTTTCTTCTGAACCAAAGCATTCTTCAAGGCTTCAATCTTGGCAATCTCTGCACGCGCTTCTTCCACGCTAATGTCATCATCTGCCTGACTGAGGTTAAAGACCGCCTCTTTCAAAGCATCCATAGACTCTTTCGTATAGTTGGTCATGGCAACCGTTGGCAAGTAGTTCTTCAGAGCATTTTCTGTCAACATCTTACCTGTTAGGGTAATTTCTTCGATGTGAAGATTATCCATCATGAAGTCGTTGTAACCACGGAAGTTGGCATTTCCGCCAGCATCTCCACGAGTATTGCTTGCGTTTCCAGTTGAGTAGATACCTACCCAAGTATCGCCTGTTTCTGCACCTGTCACGAGGAAGGTTACTTTCTTGGCTTTCTTAGAATCTGTCCAAGTATTTGGCAATTCATGCATTTCCAAGTTGCTTGCTTGAGCACCACGACGACCTGACTGAAATTCTCCCTTACCAACTACAAAGGCATAGGTATTGTCAGAACCTGCTTCATATTCAAAGGTTACGCGATAGGTCTTACCTGCTTCAAAGCGGAAGTTTTGTGGAATAGTTTGGTAAACCAAGTTACGACGACTCACTAGTCCATTGGTCTTGAGTGACCAATTTCCTTCGATAACATCATCGACTTTCTTACCATTCCAACCACGCTGTGTATATGGATCGTGTTTTTCAGACAAGTGAGTGCGGTTATCTTCAACACCTTCGACACCACCCACTACAAATGGGAAGATACCTTGAGCTACATTTTCAAAGTCTTGTTTGAAGGTTCCTTGACCTGTATCATGCTTGTCTCCGTACATGCTTGAATTGTTTTCAAAGGTACGAATTTCATCAAAGTAAGTTGCTTCATCACCAGCTTCACGACTCAATGTAAGAGTAACATTTGATACGTCAGATCCAGTTGTAAAGAAGGCGTACATGTTTTGGAAGTAACTTGTATCATCAACTGTAGCATTTTCACGACGATTGTTATGAGCATAAGCTTTGATATAGTTGAGAGCGAGAGACTTATTGGTATAAGTAGTCACTTCTTTTTCGCCAGTATTCACTGTGATACTTGCCTTAGCATTACTACGGTTATCAACACCGACATAAACAGCATACTTGGTATTTGGTTTCAAGCCAGTCAGTTTCTGAGTAAGGCTGACCTTGCTCTTATTGCCTTGGATACGAAGCATTTCATTTGCACCTTGTGATTTGACAATTTCTGCCTTAGAAGCATCACCAGAAATGGTCCAGTGTTTCAAAGTTCCACTGTTAAATCCTTGGTCGTAGATGTGCATGCCTTCGCTCCATGACATTTCAGGATTGGTTTGTTTTGAACGGTAAAGAACGTATGGTTGATTTGCTAGAAGGTCTAGGGTAATCTTGCCATCTTTTACAGTTAGTTCTTGCTCTTCTGTCTTACCTTGGTCCGTTAGCTTGTAAAGGTAAACCTTGCTATTTGCCCAATCGCTTGGAAGTGTCCAAGTTGTTGCACCAGCTTGCGTATTGAAGTAGTACATTTTTTCCTTATCAGTAGGAAGTTTCTGACCATTCGCATCCCAGTTCCAAGGAGTCAAGTAAGCTGAGCCATCTTGGATGACACGTCCATTGAGCGTTACTGTACGCTCACGGTATTGCGGGCTATTGACATCATTTGACTTACGAGTCACAACAACCTTGTTACCTGCTGCATCGACTAGCTCAACCTTCATTTCTGGAGTCCATTTATAGGTGCTACCATTATCGGTCATGGTAACTGGTGTACCATTTTCCCATTTACTTACAGTGAAGTGTTGGAAGTACTTAGTCATGACGTCATGGGCAAAGAGGTTAGTCACGTAGCCATTGTAGTCGCTTCGTCCTTGCCAGCCTTCAAAGTCTTTCATGCTGTAGCCGCCTAGAAGTGGGTAGTTGGCTGCACCACCGTAACTTCTATAGTCCCCAACCCAAGAATCTTTTTGGTGGTTACGGATAAAGCGCGTGATGGCGCTGTTGATACCTTTATTAGTGTAGCCACCATAGGTCAAGTCAGCTGCCCAGTGTTGGAAGGTAGAGTCGTATTCACCACCATGACCCCACTCAATCGCAAAACGCCAGCCTTGTTTGTTGATTTCTTTAGCAAGAACGTGGGTAGCCCAGGCACCGTTATCACCTGATTGACCATTGCCCCATACGTCCACATAGATAAAGTCGAGACCTTCACCAAGTTTTTTCTTCAAGTCTTCCCAGCGAGCCAAACGTCCATGCGCCAAGTCATAAGCAGCATCAATGTTGATACCTTGGTCTAACCAGTTCCAACCATAGCTGTAGCTTCCATCTGGATTCTTACGAAGAATATTTTCGTTAAAGTATTTAGACTCAGGATAAGTCTCAGAAGCGTTCACGTGGATACCTAGATGAGCTCCATATTTCTTCGCTTTTTCAATCAAGGTCTTGAAGTCTTCGACACCACCAATACGTTTACCAATATCAGCATAGTTCAAGTGACCAGAGTCGTGACCTTCACTACCATATCCTTTAAGGAGAACACCTTGCCCAAGACCATCTGTGTGGAGATTGATTTTCTTGATACCATCCAAGGTCATAAGGAATGGGTTTTGTGCTTGAGAACCAAAGTTCATCGCGATACGGTAAGCAGTGATATCCTTGACTTTTTCCCAACCTTGAGGGTTGTTCATGATGCTACGATAAGCAATGGCACCATCTTGCCAGTCGACTTTGTTGTCAGCATTGGCATCTTCGGTGATAACAACCTTGGCACTTGGAAGTTCCTTGGTGTATTCTGGGAAAACAATGCCCTTATAAGCTTTTTCCCATTGCCATTCAGAACTTTGGATTCCCACATAGTTTTTATTTCCAACAGTTTGTTTGAATGCTGTCAAACGAGTCCAGTCATTCGAACCACCACCGTAGCTGTTTTGAGAGTTACTCCAAACACCTGCAGCAAGCTTATCTGTAGAAACAAATCCATACATGTAACCCTTAGCCAAGTTTTTCATTGGATTGGTTACAGCAATATGATCATCTCCACTGATATGAGTGTTGTTTGACATGGTTGCCCCGTCAAACTTAGCTCCAGTTTGGTCGCTTGAAACTGACACAAGTGAGTTTCCTAAGAAATTGATAGAGGAGAGAAGTTTTCTTTCATCATCAATCTTCTGACCTGGAGTGACTTGATTGTGGTTGACAATCTTGGTCACATCAAAATGCAACTGATTATCCACAACTTGCAAGCGTACAGTCATATCTGCATTGATGAAATTCTTCTCGTCACGAAGCTTCATCAAATACTCTGCAGTAGTATCATTGATCTTCTTATAGGTGACTTCAGGTGTAATTTCGTGATTATTTACCAAGATTTTCTTAAGTTGTTGAACTTGTCCTGGCAAAGTATGCCCATTCAAGGTGTATTCCTTCACACGAGGAAAGGCTTGGTCAATCACTGCCTTGAGGACCTTAGACTGGATCGTATCATAAGTCACCTTGCTATCGTCAACAACCGGACCTGTTTCTTTCTGGGCAGGAGTATCATCTGCTTTTACACCTTCTTGATTGTCTGTTTTAACGCTGACAACCGTACGGTCATTGCTATAGGAGCCAGCTTTTAGGACGATTTTCTTCTCATTTTTGAGAGTTTCATTAACAGCTGCTGGCAAAGTGACTGTATCAAAGAGTTTCTCATCATTATTCGTTGCATTGAGTTGTCCATCTGACTTGAGAGTGATAGAAAGACGGTTTACAGAACCTGGTTCTGGTGCTGCTACACGGTTGCCCTTATACCAGGTGCTATCGGTTGGAGATTTATACTCCCAGAACCAGCCGTCCTTGTCATAACCAACAAAAACATTGTTCTTGGTATCTTTAAATTTCAAGAAGACACCAAAGCGTGATTTGCCCTTTTCAGAATCATCTTTGAAGGTTAAATCAACAGTCGCATTTCCATTAGCATCAACTGTCAATCCTTGTTTTTCAAACAAGGCTGGTTTATCGCCATTGTCGTTCTGTGCAGTTGAAGACAATTGATTGTAGCGAACACCTTTTTCTTCACGAATAGTGACGGTTCCTTGTTGCTCTTTATTCGCTACTGTTTGCCATTCAGGAGTCACTGTCTTAGGCGTTTCAGGTTTCGCAGCTGCAGGTTTATCCTCTTTTGGTTTTTCTTCAGCCGGTTTTTCTTTTTCTTCCAAGTCTGCTGGCTTCACACTTGAAATTCCCTGCATGTGGTCTTGAATCCATTTTAGTTGGGCTGGTGAGAAGAGAATGCCTCCGCTCCGTTTTCCAACTACACCATTTTGGTGTACACCGACTAGTTTGCCTTCTGTATCAAAGATACCGCCGCCACTAGCACCCGGTTTTCCTCCTTGGTAACCAATCCCTTGGACACCTTCTCCGTATGGTTCCGCAAAATCAACTGTAGTATTGACAATCGGATTCAATTTCCCTTCTGGATAACCAAAGACATGGAGTTTATCTCCAATTTTCTTAACAACTGGCTTTTTAGTTACTTCAACAGGCGTATTTTCTAGAACTGTACGCAATCTCACAAGGGCCAAATCATTTTTGAAGCCCTTCAGGTAGCCTTCACGATCCCAATGAATGATATCTTTCTTACTAAACTTGACATCTGGCAATCCTGGATAAGAGATGCTATAGATATCTCCATCCCCTTGGTCATTATCCACAACCTTACGGATATTGCCGTCTTGGCTGTCCTTGATAAAGTTATGAGAAACCGTCAAGACAAGGTCTTTTGCAACGACAATACCGCTACCTTCTCCTGATGGCGTCTTAATCTTAACAGTCGCGCCATAGTTTAATTCCCCATTGGTAGTCTTAGCCACATCTTCTGGGACGAGCTTCCCTGTATCTTGGGCCAATTGATCCTTGTCAACTTCGCGCCCATTGTCTTCGGCTTTCTCCAACTTATCTTCTAATTCTTTTGGCAGATTGCTTGACTTTTCAGACTTTTCTTTTTCTTGAGCCAACAACTCTTCTTCTGTTTGTGGACCTTCTGTAGTCTCAGCTGAACCAGGATTTTGAGCGGCAGCTTCCTTGTCAAAATCGTGCCCCTCATCACTAGCCTTCTTATCCAAATCAGCTAATTCACTTGGCAAATTAGTTGTAGAACCAACTGTTGCTTGATCAGCCAATACTGGGCTAGCTGCGAAGAAAGTCGCTCCAATCATCACCGAAGCTACTCCAAGCGTAAACTTACGAATACTGAACTTACAGCGTTTTTCAAAAAATCGTTTATCCATGAACTCCTAAATCCTTTCATTTTCCAGTAAGCGTTTACATTTCTTTTTTAAAAAATACTCCTTTCTCTGAAAGTGCTATGCTTAACTGTTATAAATTAAAAATAATTGTACTTTTAATATAACAAATAAAAAGGCAGAAAGCAATAGGAAATAGGTAAAATCCACTAAAATTTTCTCTTTTCTGAAAAATCCTATCTCTAATCATTCAGGGACTTATACCAAGATAAAAAAGGACTTAACCATCATGTCGATGGCTAAATCCTTTACTTTTTTAAAGTTATTTCACATGGTTTGCGAGTTCTTCTTGGGCCTTTTTATTTGACTCTTCTTTTTCTTTTAACCATTTTTCTTGAGCTTTTTGGTATTCGTCTGTTGTCACGGCTTTATCTTGTACTTCTAGATATTTGTACAAAAGGGCTTCGCTCATACCCTTGTTACCAGAGTATGCAAATGGAAGTGTAAATGGTACCATCTTAGACAACATTGGACGACCAGTTTGAGAAGTTGTTGGAATGAGCAAGGCACTGTCTGTCAACCAAGCTTGGGCAGCAGCATATTTCTCATAACGTTTTGAAACATCAGTAGTTTCTTCACCAGCTTCCACAACCATTTTTTCGTAATCTTCTAAACCAACTTGCTTAGCCGCAGCGTTGTTTGTCCCAGAATCAAATCCTAGATATGTTTTCGTATTTTCTCCTACAGAAGGCTTGATAATATCAAGATAAGTAGATGGATCGATATAGTCTGGAGACCAACCCACGTTATCTGAGATATCCCAGTCTTCTCCAGCCGCAGTTTCAGCGAAGTAGGTAATGTTTTGAACATCATCTTTTTGGAGCTGTTGGATATCGATAACCACATTATCTGATCCTAGATTTTCTTCAACTGACTGTTTAAAAGATTGAACACGTTGAACTTTTGTTGTATTGGTTTGATCTACAGGCATATCCAAATGAATTGGGAATTTCACACCTTCCGCTTGAAGAGCTGCCTTAGCCTTAGCGAACTCTGCTTTGGCTTTGTCAGGACTGTAGAGTCCATCTTGAGCATCATCCAAGTTTACGTTGCTCCACTCGTCTCCATAGGTCACCAATTTTTCTTTAACTAATTCCCCAAAGTTTTTCCCATCTGCCTGTACAAATGTAGGAGGAACAAATAAGTTACGAAGCAGTTTAGTAGCTCCACTTGCACCATTTACTTGAGAAGCGTAGGCTGTTCTGTCAAAACCAAATGCAATAGCTTGACGGAAGTCCTTATTCAAAAGGGCCTTCTTGGTTGATGTTTTTTCCTCATCTGTTGTCTTAGAAGTGTACTTATAAGACTGGCGATCGATATTCGTACCTACTAAATAAGTAGTAGAATCTTGTTGGGTATAAACGATATTGTCTTTGAATGCTTTTTCAGTCTCTGTGTAACTAGCACTTGTTGGGAAGAGGCGAGCCATTGTAAAGCTACCATCTTTGAAAGCTTCAGTTGGCTTATTGGTATCTTGACCATCCCAGAAGGATAATTTCACTTTATCAAGATGAACATTGTCTTTGTCCCAATAGTTTGGATTCTTTTCGAACTCGACTGATGATTTGGCTACGATTGATTTGAGTAAGAATGGTCCATTGTAGAGAATGCTGCTTGGGTCCGTACCTTTAGCAAAGTCATCCCCTTTAGAGTTCAAAAATTCTTCATTAACAGGAGCTAGAACACCCATTGTTGTCTTAGAATTCCAGAAACTTTCTGGCTTGTTCAATGTGTATTGAACGGTATAATCATCAAGAGCTTTGATTCCTACTTGAGAAAAATCTGTAATTTCTCCTTTGACATAGGCATCCAATCCCTTGATAGATTCCTGAACCAGGTAAAGACCATCTGATTTCTTATCAGCAGCATACTTAAGACCAGTTACAAAGTCTTGAGCTTTAACTTCTGCATACTCCTCACCTTCAGATGTATACCATTTTGCATCCTTTCGGAGTGTATACGTGTAAGTCAATCCATCCTTAGATACAGACCAATCCTCAGCCATAGATGGTACAAAGTTACCGTAGCGGTCATTTTCAAGCAAGCCATCGATAACGTTGCTCGTAATATTTGCTGTAGCTGCCTTACCAGTTGTCAAATAGTTTAGGTTATCAGGATCCGTTTCGTAAATGTATGAGAATGTTTTCTCACCTTTAGCATTTGAACTTGATCCAGAGCAGGCTGCAAGAGTCGCAGCTGCCAATAACGTCACACCCGCAAGGGCAAGTAGTTTTGAACTTTTCATTGTTTTCTCCTTTAAAACTTTCACCCCATTATAGTCCCTTTTCAGAAACATGTCAATATAATTTTCAGAATTTTTGAATTACTTTGGTAAATTCTGAAAAATAAGTTTTCTATTATAAAATTATGATTTTCTAATACTATATTTTTATATCTTAAACCAGCAAAACAAGGGCCGAAAATCAGATTTTTTATCATTTTTTTGCTATGATTAGATAGAAGAAAAGTTAAGGAGAAGACAATGATATTAATTACAGGTGCAAATGGTCAACTCGGTACCGAACTACGTTATTTACTAGATGAACGAAATGTGGACTATGTTGCAGTAGATGTGGCCGAAATGGATATCACCAATGCTGAAATGGTTGAGAAAGTCTTTGCCGAGGTTAATCCAACTCTAGTCTATCATTGTGCAGCTTATACTGCTGTTGATGCGGCAGAAGATGAGGGAAAAGAACTGGATTTTGCCATAAACGTAACTGGAACTGAAAATGTAGCCAAGGCCTCTGAGAAATACGGAGCTACTCTGGTCTATGTCTCAACAGACTACGTCTTTGATGGGAAGAAACCCGTCGGACAAGAATGGGAAGTCGATGACCTACCTGATCCGCAGACAGAGTACGGGCGTACCAAGCGAATGGGGGAAGAACTTGTTGAAACCCTTACGTCACAGTATTACATCATCCGCACTGCTTGGGTCTTTGGAAATTATGGAAAGAACTTTGTTTTTACCATGCAAAATCTAGCCAAAACCCATAAAACTCTCACTGTTGTCAACGACCAACACGGCCGCCCAACTTGGACACGTACCTTGGCTGAGTTCATGACCTACCTGACTGATAATCAAAAAGAGTATGGCTACTACCACTTATCAAATGACTCCACTGAAGATACCACTTGGTATGACTTCGCTGTCGAGATTCTTAAGGACAGTGATGTTGAAGTAGTTCCGGTAGACTCCAGCAAGTTTCCTGCAAAGGCCAAACGTCCCCTCAATTCAACCATGAGTTTGGCCAAAGCGAAGGCGACAGGTTTCGTCATTCCAACCTGGCAAGATGCCCTTAAAGAATTTTATAAACAAGAAGTAAGAAAATAAAAGATTACGACATACATAAAAAGCAAGAGACCATGAGGTCTCTTGCTTTTTAGTATCTGATTATTTAATCACTTGTTGCGTCTTGGCATAGTTAGCCTCGACGGCTTCTTTTTCAGATTTCCACCAGTCTTGGTTGTCTGTGTACCACTTGATGGTCTCTTTGAGACCTGCTTCAAAATTGGTAAACTCTGGCTTCCACCCTAGTTCATCACGGAGCTTGCTAGCATCGATAGCATAGCGAAGGTCGTGACCCGCACGGTCTGTCACATGATCATAAGCATCAGCTGGCTGTCCCATTTCCTTGAGGATGAGTTCCAGGACTTCCTTATTGTTCTTTTCACCATCCGCACCAATCAAGTAAGTTTCACCAATTTGACCTTTGGTCAGAATCGTCCAAACACCTGATGAATGGTCATTGGTGTGAATCCAGTCACGGACATTCTTACCTTCACCATAGAGTTTTGGCTTGATACCGCTCAAGATATTGGTAATTTGGCGCGGAATGAACTTCTCGATATGCTGGTAAGGACCATAGTTGTTTGAACAGTTGGAAATAGTCGCTTTGACACCAAACGAGCGTACCCAAGCTTTGACAATCAAGTCTGAAGCCGCCTTGGTTGATGAGTAAGGCGAGCTGGGATTGTACTTGGTTTCAGCGGTAAATTTCTCACCTGGACCTTCTCCATGACCTGGCAGATCTTCACGCAAAGGCAGGTCCCCATAGACTTCGTCAGTCGAAACATGGTGGAAACGAAGGTCGTATTTACGAGCTGCTTCCAAAAGAGTGTAAGTCCCGATGAAGTTGGTGTGGATAAAGGGACTCGGATCATTAAGTGAGTTGTCATTGTGACTTTCAGCCGCATAGTGAACAATGGCATCTGCTTGAGCAGCTAGCTTATCGACCAAGACTGCATCAGCAATATCTCCAACAACCAACTCAACACGATCACCTAAAATTGTTTCAATATTGGCACGATTACCCGCATAAGTTAACTTATCCAGCACTGTCACATGAACATCTGGAAAGTTATTATAAACATGGTGGACAAAGTTAGAACCGATAAAACCAGCCCCACCTGTCACGATGATATTTTTGTATTCAGTCATTTTTATTCCTTAACTTTTTTACAAATCTTCTTTTCTTAGTGGTTTGACATCCTTAAGCAGTGGATGATGTTTATCAGCTTCTGAGACTTCTGCTGCTTCTAGGTTTTCCCACTGGATGCCCAAAGCTGGGTCTGCATAGTTGACAAAGGCGTATTTCGGTTTGAGCTCAAGTGCCCAGTAGTCATTGACCAGATAGCTATAAGAAACTGTATCCGAGAGGACTTGGAAACCATTGGCTACGCCGCGAGGGACAAAGATTCCCTTACTTGCATCAATCTCGGTCTGATAAACATTTCCAAAAGTCTCACCTTCACGTAGGTCAACCCAAGAACCCAGAACCTTGCCACCATCTGCTACTGAGATGTACTTGTCCCAAGGTTCAGCATGGAGTCCTCGAAGAACATTTTTACGAGAAAAGCTGACGTTATTTTGCAGTTTTCCTTCAGCAAAGAAGCTTTCAGGAAAACCAAGCGGTAGCATCTTTTCTTTCTGAAAATTTTCCTTAAACCAGCCACGATTGTCACCATGAACTGGAATGTCAAACTCTAACAAACCTGGAATGGCATCAATCTTGTGCACTGCAAGTGTTTTGCCGAAAAAATTATCTGTCATCTAAATTTCTCCAATCAAACGGAGCAAGTATTGCCCGTATTCATTCTTCTTGAGAGGTTGCGCCAACTTCAGCACATCTTCGCGGCTGATATAACCCATTCGGTAGGCAATTTCTTCTAGATTGGCAACCTGAACATTTTGCATCCTTTGAACCGTTTCGATATATTGGGATGCTTCTAACAGACTCTCATGCGTCCCTGTATCCAGCCAGGCAAAACCACGTCCCATAACTTCAACTGACAAATCCCCACGCTTCAAATAAGCATTGTTGACATCTGTGATTTCCAACTCGCCACGAGCGCTTGGTTTTATCTGTTTGGCAATCTCTACAACATCATTATCATAGAAATAAAGACCTGTTACTGCATAGTTAGAGCGAGGATTCTCCGGTTTTTCTTCTATGGAAATAGCATTCATGTCTGTATCAAACTCGACCACACCAAAACGCTCTGGATCCTTCACTTGGTAGCCAAAAACAGTCGCCCCCTTCTCTTTCTTGGCTGCCTTTTGAAGCATTCTGCTTAAACCAGGCCCATGATAGATATTATCGCCCAAGATCAAAGCAACACTATCGTCGCCGATAAATTTTTCACCGATAAGAAAAGCCTGAGCAAGTCCGTCGGGACTAGGCTGTTCCGCATAGGAAAGCTTGATCCCAAATTCGGAACCATCCAAGAGCAGGTCCTTAAAACGGGGTAAATCCTGTGGTGTTGAGATGATCAAAATGTCCTTAATCCCTGCCAACATCAGGGTTGACAAAGGATAGTAAATCATGGGTTTATCATAAACCGCATCAGCTGTTTTGACGCAGCCCGAGTAAGTGGTACAGGCGCGTTCCCGAACCAGCTGCAAGAATAATACCTTTCATAATGAAGTAATCTTTCTAACGAACTGATTAATGAGTAGCTTCAAATTCTTACTTCAATCTAGAAATAGCCGATTTCAGATAATCACCATTTCGAAGCGCTACTCCTACTTGTCTAGCATTAGCTGACAGTTCCATGTAATCTTGTTCTGTCAAATCGTCTAGTGCCTTTTGGAGGTCATATAGAGAAGCAACCGCTATACCACATTGCTTATCTAGCACAAAATGCGCAAGGGCAGACTCTTTCCAAACAACTAGAGGAAAGCCCGAAGCCAAATAAAGAGAAGCCTTGTGGGAGTTGTTAATACGTAGGTAATTTCCGAAAGAACCTTGGCAAGTTTCTGAACTATCACCATCCCACACCAAACCAAAACTACCTTGAAGAGCATTTGGGAGGTCATCTGGCATAAAGGAACCAAAGTAGGTCGTGTTTTTCAATGCACGACTTTCATCGTACCCCATTCCATAGAGATTATAGGCTGGCTGTTCTGGCAAATGATAAAGATAGCCTGATTTTGTTGGAATTAGATTTCCGGCGATGATAATCGCTTCTTCTTTTTGGGGAACATTTTTTTCCTCAAAGTTCGGAATCAGATAGTCAAAAATCTCCAAGCTAACCATTTTATCTGATGGTATGCCTTGAATTGTCAAGGCATTTTTCATGATATCATTATGAACGATAATACCATCCACTGATGTAAGAGCTGCCTTCTCTTGGAAGTAATTTCTCACTTTATGACGAAGTTTCACTGCTGAATTTCCTACATGGCGCAAGGTTTCAATATCATGGATCACAAGATAGAATTTGACTCCTCTATTTTGCGCCTGCTTAATGAGTTGTGAGATGAAAAATGTATGGTGGATAATCGGAAACTGAATCAGCAATTCATCCCCAGCTCCCAACTGATCAAAGACAGACTTGAGCGCACGATATTTGTGTTGCTGAGCTTTAAAGAAATTCATCTTATACCAATTCTCAACCTTGAGTTCCAACCCCTTATAACCCTCTGAGACTAGAATAGCTTCCACGTCATTTCGTGCCTTATTTCCTGCATTCTTTTCATATTCATTACTCAGAAATGAATCCTTCAGATAATATTTCACCTTTTCTCCCCTTTATCTGTGATGTTCTTAGATACTCCCTAGTTCTTCTGCTACCACATCCAATGCACGTTCAATCGTCACATGCATGTCATAGTATTTATAGTCAGCTAGGCGTCCACAAAAGATAACCTTGTCATTTTGGACTGCTTCTTCTTGATACTTAGCAAACATGGCATTGTTTCTCTCATCATTGATTGGATAATATGGCTCATCTCCACGTTTCCAATCAGCTGGATATTCACGAGTGATAACCGTCTTTGGTTGAGTACCATACTCGAAATGCTTGTGCTCGATAATACGAGTATAAGGAATCTCACGTTCTGTATAGTTGACCACGGCATTTCCTTGATAATTTTCTTCATCCAAGACTTCATGTTCAAAACGAAGGCTACGGTATTCTAACTCTCCGTGTTTGTAGTCAAAGTACTGGTCAATCATCCCTGTAAAGACAACTTTTTCAGCTGATGCTTCTAGCTCTTCACGATTGGCAAAGAAATCAACACCAAGCTCTATTTCTACATTGCCAAGCATGTTTTCAATGATGACGTTATAGCCACCGATTGGAATACCTTGGTAACGGTCGTTAAAGTAGTTGTTATCAAAGGTCAAACGCACTGGGAGGCGCTTGATAATAAATGGCGGAAGGTCTGTTGCAGAACGTCCCCATTGTTTTTCAGTATAGCCCTTGATCAACTTTTCATAGATATCTGGACCAATCAACTTGATGGCTTGTTCTTCCAAGTTCTTGGGCTCAACATCTTTCATATCAGCTGTTTGCTGGGCAATCTTGTTCTTGACTTCTTGTGGTGTCTTAGTCCCCCACATAGCGTAGAAGGTATTCATATTGAAAGGAAGATTGTAAAGGCTCCCCTTGTAGTTGGCCACTGGTGAGTTGATATAGTTGTTAAACTCAGCGAATTGGTTAACATAGTCCCACACTTTTTTATTGGAAGTATGGAAAATGTGGGCACCATACTTGTGGACATTGATGCCCTCAACATTTTCACAGTAGATATTTCCACCGATGTGATCACGCTTGTCAATCACTTTAACTTTTTTACCGCGTTTTGTAGCTTCGTGTGCGAAGATTGCTCCAGATAAACCAGCACCAACGATAAGATAATCGTACATAGTTAACTCCATTATTTCTTAATAATTTGTTTTAATTCTTTTACATCTACCACTTTCAAAGATAGAATTGCAAAAAGATAAATGATTCCACCAAGCACTGCAAATACTATAACATTTATAGTTGGCGAAAATTGTATAAGTGTTTTTGAACCTAGCAGAATGCCATACATGATAGCTGACGCTAGAACAATTTTTGTCATAGATCCGATAATAGGAACTTCTTTTAGGTACCTACGGGTAAAGTATAATTGGATCGCCCATACTAATGCCTCTGTCAAAACAGAAACAATGGCTGCTCCGATATATCCAAGTTTAGGAAGGAATAGTAAGTTCAAACCTACACTGATAATTGCGGGAGCTGTTGTTGAAATCATGAATTCTTTATTTTTATTATGGGGAATTAAAATCTGAATTCCCATGATATTGGTCCAACCGATGAAGAACATACGGAAGATCATAATGGCAATTGCATAACGTGCATCCTGAAAATCCTGCCCAAGGAAAAAGCTAACAAAATCATCATTGACGATTAAAATTCCTGCCATCATCGGAAAAATGACTAAATTATAAATGAGGAAGGACATTTCATGCATCTTATTGACTGCTCTATGATCTCCTGTTGCTAATAAGTTAGCTACTCGAGGCAACATAACACTTCCCAAGGAAGTTACCAAGGTCAGAAGGATATTTACCAACTTTAGAGCCTGGTCATAAATTCCTACATCTTTTGTAGAAGCTAAGGCTCCAAGCATGGTACGATCCAGCGTAATGTACAAAGAAATCGCTACTTGAGGAAGGAATAATAATATGACCGGCTTTAAATGATGCCTAGCATATTCTATGCTAAAATGAGAACTGCCAATAAACTCCCGAGCAGGTAACCACATACTTAGTTGCCCCAAAAGTTCAAATATGGTTAGCAAAAAAACATAGAGATATAGGTCATTTGCAGATTTGACAAAGAGGAAGATTGAAATGACTCCAACGAGTTTAACTGTTATATTTCGAACAGTAATCTTTCGAAAATCTTCTAACCCTTGAAAGAGCCAGGAAATGTCTAAACCTTTTGAAACTAAACTCAAGCCTAGAATGTAGGCTACCGGATTTTGCATAAAGGGAAGTGTCAGACAAAGAAGAGCATATAAGGATAGAGAAAGAACTGTTGCTCCTAATTGTAGAGAGTAGATACCCCAAAAGTTTTTATTAATCTCATTACGATGTCCTGAAATGACCTTAGTACCATAGTTAGCAACTCCTAGCGTCGCTAAGAGAATAAAGTAGGTGACAATGGAATTAAAGTATCCATACGTCCCTAAATCATCCGAAGAAAAGACCCGTGTTACATAGGGAGTCGTAATGATTGGGAGTATAATCACTAACAATTGATAAGAAAGATTATAGGCGTAGTTTTTTAATACTTTCATTTCAAGTCATCCAATTTAGAATTAATCAGTGAAAACAAAAAGTTTGACTGGTCATACTTATAATGGTCAATTATTTTAAAAACTTCTTTCATATTTCCTCTTTCCTACATTTTTTTGACACTTGTTGCAAATTAAATTGGATCTCTGCACGATACTATCGTAGCAACAAATACAATTTAGGGTTAAACATAAAAATAAGGTATTTTAGTTTTAGTTTCCATGATAACTTACTATTTTTTAACAAGTCACTCATTTCGACTCTCAACAACTCTTTATCTTTTGAAAAATCTTTTAATCCTGAGTCAGCTTTTGCACCAATTACTACAAAACCACCTAATAATTTTTTAGCTTGCAAAGCTTGCTTTAATTCTGGACTCTGAATGTACTCTCTTTTAATAACTTCCTCATTTTTTGCAACAGCTTCAAAGAAATCATATCTTTTTTCAGTAAATGTTGAACGAACTATACTCCCTTCCCTACGATAGTAATTGTAGGTTTCAAGTGGACTGATCACGATTCTTTCAGCTAAGGCAAGATGTTCTGCTACAACATAAAAATCCTCATAGATTTTCCCGACTGGAAATGGAACGCGTTCCAAGATACATTTCCGATAAAGCTTAGCACAAGCAGAAACCGTTGCAACTTTGTCATCCAACATTAGTTCCAGAGCCTTTTCTTTTGTAATCGGAGCCAAATCTTTATAGTCTGAGTCTTGCAATCGATAAGAAGTATAAGCATTATATTTTGAAGTAGCTTTTACCTTTGTTGAAATCAAGTCTGCTTGATGTGTTTCCTGAATTTTCACGATTAACTCTAGAGTATATTCTTCAAGATAATCATCCGGATCTAAAAAGAAAATCCAGTCTGAGTTGGCTTTTGCCACTCCAAAGTTACGTGCATCAGATAATCCACCATTTTCTTTGTGGAAAACATGGATATTTTCATATTGCTTTGCATAATCTTCGCATAATATAGGAGAATTATCTGTGGAACCATCATTTACAAGGATTATCTCAAAGTTTTGATAGGTCTGTTTAATTAAGCTTTCTATCGCAAAATGCAGATAGTCTGCAACATTATAAACAGGAACAACGATGCTGATAAACATCTTAAACGCCCCTCTCTTTTTCTTTCTTTTCAGAGTATTTCTTTAAAATCGGATTAAAAATTATTTCCAAAGCAAAGTTAGCCCTATAATTTAAGTAAGACAATCTGACAAATTTTTTCGTAGGAACGTATTTATATGAGCTTTGCTCAAGCTTTCTATATAGTTCCTTTAACGACCTTTCCGAATTATTGACCATCCATGACAACCAGTACTTCAAATTTATTTTTATCATTCGGAAGCACTTGTTGAAAAGACTCCAGCCCTTTTGAAATGTACTCCTGAATATTATAACTAGGCATTACAATTGATAACAAGCAATCCTTCATCTTATCTCCTAAATCGTCTCAATTAGTTCAATCCACTGCTTGAGAATTTTTTCCTTATCGAATTTATCCATATTGTCTTTTGCGTGTTCTGAGAAAGACTGTCTCAAAACCTCATCTTCCATCAGTTCAAGCAATTTTTGGCTCAACTTGTCCGTATCATAACAATCAACCAGATAACCATTGACCCCATCTTCAACAATTTCGTTCGGTCCTGTCGGACAACTAAAGCTAACTATAGGAAGATTGTATTGTTGTGCTTCCAGTAGAACTAGAGGTAGACCTTCATAGCGAGATGTCATGACATAAATCCCTTTATCTCCATAAATCAAATCCTGATTTTTTTCGAGTCCTTTTATAACTAACTTATCCTGTAAATCATTTTCGTTGATTAAATTTCTGATTTTGTCCACTTCATCTTGACTTCCGGAACCGTAGATTTCCCAAGTCCAGTCAGACCTTTTCACTAACACTTTTTTCGCGACTTGAACGAGATAATCATATCCTTTTTGATAATCAAAACGACCAACCGTCACGATTTTAGTTGAATTTTTATTATAGGAAATATCTGAAAGAGAAGCCTCTTTCCAATTATAGATGTAGCAAATCCTTTCTTCAGGAACACCGTATTTTTTTATATAGTTTTCACGGTCTTCTTGCGTGAGAGTAATAATCTTATCTGCTAACTTTGTCCCAACATATCTTTGGACTTTCTGAGAAAATTCTCTATTATCCGTAATTGAATTGGTATGATCACATAAAGCCACTTTAGTTTGAGTTCCTATTTCTGCCAAAGATAAAAATACATTAGCGGATATCCCTATCCCAAAGGCAACCTCTATCTCATTATCTATGAAATATTTTTTTAACATTTTTGAGATTTTTAGAATATTCTTAGACAAACGTACTCTATGGTCAAAAAAATTGGAGTATTTTACTTGAGAATTGATTTTAAAGAATAAATCCGATTGCTTTGTTGTAATTCCAATCAAATGAACTTCATACTTTTTTGTAAGTTCGTTTGCCAAGGATACAGCAACTCGCTCACCGCCACCAGAATCATCCAAAACCCATTTCACAATACATATTTTTTTCAATTTTTAACCTAACCTTTACTCTTTTGATATGAGCTCGATATTATGCGCCACTCTATCTTCTACTGGTGGTAATTTCATGTAATCACCGTAGATTTCGCTTAAATATTTCTTGTACTTTGTCGGACAGTTTATCATTGTATCCTCAAAAATAAGAGAAACAGGTTCTTTAAAATACTCGCTAGGAACTATTTCTCTCTCCCTATATCTGCCTAGAACATTACCAACGTAAGGAGAAGTTTTAAAATCATATTTCTGAATAAGTTTGTGCAGATTCTTTACTAAAGCATCTTTTGGGAGTAGCTTTTGAATTCTTAACGTTTTAGATATTTTAACTATAAGATTCTCTATGGTTCCTCGATCTTTGTCTTCAAGAAGGTCCAAAATTGATATTTTACAAAGCATTCTTTGAAACAACACTCTAGAACTATGTAATTTAGCTGCAAAACTCCCCTTTTCCGGATAACCATCTAGAGGAAAAATGTCGATAAAGACATTACTTTCAGCATTGATAAATTTAATAGTTACATTTTTATCTACCAACTGAGTTATATCGAGATTTAGCGGGTTATTAACTATACTTAAATTACTTGGCAATAAATTTGGAGCCATCTTTTTAAACTTTTCATAATCTTCCCTGAGCATGCCAATATCAATGTCATCATCCCAAGGAATAAAACCTTGATGACGTACCGCTCCTAACAAGGTCCCACCTAGAGCATAGTAGGTTAGGTTATTTTCTTCGCAAATAATAATAAACTCTTTCAAAATAGATAAAATCTTATCTTGAATGATTTTGATATCCGACATACTTTCCTCCTATATAAATCGAAATAAAACCGTCTTTCCAGTCTATGCTCTTTTAAGTTCTTGTTAAATACTTCTTACCATTTCACTATACAATTCTTTCAGACGAACGTCCCCCTAGATCTTCATCGCTTTCATCAGAAAACTGATAATCCGGGTTTATTAAAACACCTACCAATATCCAAAAAATATTGTTATGAAGATACAAATTCAAATCATCAATCATAGAGTGAAAACTCATTAATATCAAAATCAGAGCAAGAATCCACTGGCGTTTCTTAATGACTTTAAGTAGTGTCAAAGATAGAACTGAGACCATTAATCCCAGGATGAGTAGGCCAAATTTCTGTAAGATTTGGACATACAAATTGTCCACATACAGATAGGTCTGATAGTTTCTAACACCTTCAACAGTCAGACCATTCCCATTCCAGTAAACTGGTCGTCCAAAAAATCCAAAACCATAGAGATTTAAAGATTTATTAGCCAAGTATATCCGACCACCTAACATATGATTCACTTTAAAAAAAAGATCATTGATAAAAGAATGACTTGAATTGAGATAGGTAACGGAGATCCAAAAACTAATAACTGCATTTACAATAAAGGTTGGTTTAAAAGCTTTAAACACATATCCTAACTTTGAAAATAGTTTCGGAAACCATTTTATTAACAAACTGCATGTCAGCAATACACAGGAACTATAAAATGTTAAACGAGAATCCGTTTGATCATATACCCAATAAACTGATAGAGCTAACAGTAGCCATTGCCAGTAATGGATTTTGTTTTGCTTTAAATAAAACACAATAGCAACTATATTCATCAGTAAAATCGAAGGAAATAGAGCATATCTAAAACCTAGGTAGGTCCGTACTCGAGGACCAGAAATTTCTACATAGTTCGTTATGATTCCTAATCTTGCGCTTATGATAACAAAAAACAACAAGCACATACTAACGACTAATGAAGTTTTCGCCACCTTCTTAAAGGGAATATCTCGTAAAGTATAAATAAATAATATACTTACAGGAAGTTCTGAACTGAAAGCAGTTATTTTCCCCACTATAAAATAAATTAAAATCGTTGCAAACAAACCAATGAGAGCTCTATAATCATATTTTCTCTTAAACGACTCTTTTATAACTAAAAGAAAGATGGAAAAAGCTATCGCTAATTTATAAACTGTTCCAGGCAGATACCGAGCATAAAAAGTTACATTTAATATCGAAACCGTTAAAAATATCCCTAAAGCAACAAGAGCCAAAAGTTCTGGTACAGATTTTATTTTTAGTACTAATTTCATTCTTATTATTCATCCCTATCTAAAAACTCTGTCCATATTTTTTTCCAAAGAATTTTGCTTGTAAAAAGGACTTCCCTTTTTGAATCAAATCAATTTTTTCCATATAAATGAACGGAATCTCTTTTACCCGCAAATCTTGTTTTGCCAACCAAACATTGAACAAGCGTTCACTGATACGACCAAATAATCTAGCGTCAAAAGCAGAATAGTCTGTAATGTCCAATCTTCTATAGAGTTCATCGATAATTGGGAACAACCATTCACAATAGGCTGCTACATTTTCTTTGGACATGATAAACATATTGAACATATAGCCACTGCGTTGTTTCATGACCTGATCAAAAGCTTCGATATAATCCGGTCTCAACTCGCTAACAATCTGGCGTGTCACGTCTAAATGATTGGCATCGTGAGTATGTGCATAGTGAGAGTATAACGTTTCAATATAATATTTCCGTTTTTTAGGAACGACAACATCGTATTTTGACAGAAAGTTTTTTACTTCTGATTTGGAAAGAATAATGTCATCCATACTAATTGCTTCTTTATATGAGTGTCGTTTTGATGTGAAATATCTACGGTAATGTACCAATCCAAGATAATCACATTCTAAATTTTTCCAAGCCCAATATAATCCTGTTAATTCACAATAATAAGGATTAAGGTGAGAAATATGAACTCCTTGATTATCTGGTTGATAACCTAAATCTTCCTTACCCTCACTACCAACTTGGATAGGGACGTACAATTCCTTATCCTCCGGCATTTGAAATCTTTTATGTGTCGCAATTATTATTTTAAACGTTTTAGACATTTCTATATCCTAATTCAATTTCCTTCATTTGTTACTATCTTAATAATCTTTTATTCCAAATAGTTCACCACTAAAACTATCTTGACCCGAAAAGATGAAATTGAATACAAAAGGATATCTTTAGTATTCAATTTCATCTTTATATATTCCGCTCCATATCGACTCAGCTTGACTTTTCAATGCGCCCCTTCACGAGATAACACTCTTTTAATGGTCAAAAAGAAGATTTTGATATCTAACCGTAAAGACTGATTTCTAGGATAATACAATTCCATCTCACAACGTTCAGGATAATATACTCCACTCCTACCAGAAACTTGCCATATCCCTGTAATCCCAGGACGAACAGACAATAAAATTTCCTGTTCATCCTCGGTATATTCGTCTAGTTCATTTTCAAGAATTGGTCTTGGACCAATAAGACTCATATCACCTAGTAGTACATTTATAAACTGTGGAACCTCATCAATACTTGTTTTTCTTATAAAATCTCCAATATTTGTAAGTCGTGGATCCTCATTTGGTGGCAATTTATAGCTATTCTTTTTATACTTTTCATAAAGTTCCTTATTCGAAATCAGAATTTCTTCTGCATTCTCGACCATCGACCTAAACTTAATGATTTTAAATTTTTTCCCTCTGAGACCTGCTCTGCACTGTGTAAAAAATATACTTCCTTTGTAACCTTTCATTTTATAGATTACAAAGATGACCAGAGAACAGGGTAAAACTATAAATACCGTTCCAAACAAGCCGATAAATACATCCATAGACCTTTTGAAGGCAATATAGATGATCTTGTTTTGTTTCACCTAAAACTCCCCCTTGTAATAATCCCCTTAGATAATTTTCCAACTACAAGATTCCCTACTTTTTCCCATAGTTTCCATATGCTCCATAGGAGCCATATTTTTCAACTGAAGTATTAAATTTATTTAGAACTACTCCTAGAAATGGTTTGCTTGTTTGTTCGAGTTGTTCTTTAGCTTTTTGGACATCACGACGATTTGTTTCACCAGCCGCAGTTACTAAAACAGAAGCGTCACACTGCTGCGTGATAATCGCCGCATCGATAACAACTCCAATCGGGGCAGTATCTACAACGATGTAGTCAAAGTACTTACGTAAGGTGTCAATCATGGTCGCAAAATTTTCACTTTGTAACAAAGCTGTTGGGTTTGGTGATACAGAACCCGCTTGAATGACAAACAGATTTTCAACATTGGTATCACATAAACCTTGTGATAGGTCTGTTGTGCCTGACAAGAACTCTGTTAGGCCTGTAATCTTTTCACGTGATTTAAAGACACCTGACATGACTGAATTACGGATATCCGCATCGATCAACAGTGTCTTATAGCCTGCACGCGCGAAAGCCCAAGCAATATTGGTAGAAGTTGTTGATTTCCCTTCTCCTGGTTTGACAGACGTAATAGAAATCACTTGCAAGTTATTCCCACTCAATTGTATATTGGTACGAAGGGCATTATAGTACTCTTCTGCTTTTCTTGCCTGATCCAGTTTTTTATGTGCAATCTCTAACGTTGGCATTTTTCTCTCCTATTTCAATTTATCCAAATTTGGAACTACTCCCAATAGTGCAATTTGCAACACGTCCTCAATATCTTCTGGACGTTTCACTCGTGTATCCAAAATCTCAACAAGGAGAACTGTGACAACCATCACAACCGCCCCCGCAAGGAATCCAACCATGGTATTGCGACGAATATTTGGTGAAGATGGCGATGTTGCTGGGCGTGCTTCTTCAAGCGTTGTCACATCCGAAACGCGAGTGACGCTGATGATCTTTTGAGCCGCAACCTCTCTCAAAGAGTTGGCGATACGACTAGCTTCCTCAGGTGCACGGTCTGTAACAGAAATCGATACAATACGCGTATCCACTGGAACTGTTACCTTGATTTTACTAGCTAGACCTTTTGGAGGGAGTTCTAGTTTCAAATCAGTCGCAACCTTCTCTAAAACGTCTTGCGAGAGAATGATTTCGCGATAGTCTTTTACCAAGTAAGATCCCGCTTGCAAGTCTTGGTTGGTCAAGCCAGGCTTATCTCCCTGATTACGATTGACCACATAAATTCGGGTCGTACTCGTAAACTCTGGCTTCACAATAAAACTGCTATAGGCAAATGCTACTGCCCCTGTCACGAATGCTACCAAAGCAATTAACAATTTTCGTTTCCAAAGGATTTTAAGCAAGTGAAATACATCGATTTCCATCATATTTTGTTCTTTCATTTTTTCTCCTAAATCAATTGATCCATTATTATTTTTCGGGGATTATCCTTAAAAAGTTCCTTAGCCTTATCTTCACTGTATTTTTTGGCAATGATATCATAGGCTTCCCCCATATGAGGAGGTCTGTGATCCAAGTTGTGCATATCACTTGCTATCACGTGAACCAGATCTCGTTCCAAGAAATACTGGGCTCTCTTTTTCATAAATTTATAGGTTTCTCCGAAGAGTTTTGGTTTCAAAACATGAGAACTATTAACCTGAGTATAACATCCCATATCAATCAGCTCTCGCACGCGCTTTTCATTATTTTCTAAAGCATCGTAACGTTCAATGTGGGCAATGACGGGTGTAATGCCTAGCATTAGAATATCACTCAACCCCTTATGCATATCTCGATAAGCTGTATTCATACTAAACTCAATCAAAGCATAGCGACTATCGTTAAGGGTTGGGATTAATTTCTTTTCTAACTTCTCAACAACATCTGGCGTATAGTAGATTTCTGCCCCATAGGCAATGATTAGGTCATCCGCAACTTCCTTAGCCATTTCTCGTACCTTCAGAAAGTTGGTTGCAATTTTTTCTTCAGAAGTTTCAAACATTCCTTTTCGTCTATGCGATGTTGAAACGATTGTCCGCACTCCTTGACTATAGGCCTCTCTTAGAAGGTTTTTACTTTCCTCTATCGACTTCGGACCATCGTCCACATCAAAAACGATGTGCGAATGAATATCAATCATTCTACTTGCCCTCCATCACATCATTGATAGCAGCTTTCGCAGCGGCCAAGCTACTTTCATCGATTTCCATCATGTAGAGGTTACTATCTGGCATAGCGTATGAAGGAAGATCCGTGCGTCCAGTTCCCTTCAAGTCTTGAGAGTTGACTTTGTAATTTCCTCCACTCTCTAACTGAGTATTGACTAGATCCATCATGGTTTCCAAAGGCATATTGGTTTGAAGAGAATCTTGCAATCCTTTAATGATATTGTCATAGTTCTTCAAAGCCTCAGTTGATGTTAATTTCTGAATAACAGCTACAATAACCTTTTGTTGGTTGCGTCCACGATCACGATCTCCATCTGCTAAAGAGTAGCGCTCACGAACAAATCCCAGAGCCTGCTCAGAATCTAAGTGGACATTTCCTACTGGATAGTACTTCCCATTAGTATGCGCGGTAAATTCTTGATCATTATAAACATCAATCCCTCCTAAAAGGTCAATCAACTTCAAGAAAGAAGTGAAGTTCAAACGGACGTAGTAATTGATATCCACACCATATAGGTTTTCCAGGGTATGAATCGACGAGTCTACTCCATAAATCCCTGCATGGGTCAATTTGTCCTTTTGATTGTTTCCTCCATCCGCAATCGGAACATAAGAATCTCGAGGCGTTGTAGTCAGAAGGATTTTCTTGGTATCTCGGTTCACAGTCATTAGAATATTCACATCTGAACGCGAAACGGAACTAATCGGACCATAGGTATCAATACCACTCACATAAATATTGAAAGCTTTATTCTTCGATACCTTTGGTGCCGCAACATCCTTAGTTAATTGTTTTGTATAGATTTTTTTGATTTTTGAAGCATAATCTGGATACTCTGCTTCAATGATATTTTCAAAGACACTATTTAAGACAATTGCTTTCGTTTCACCAGAAAGCAGACTCTTATAAGCTGCTAGATAAGAAGCACTCTGTTCAACTGTCAAGTCTTTACTCTGTGTCGTCTTAATATCCGCCACCAACTTTTGAATATTGTCATTGTCTGTCTCTGTAGGCCCCGTAATCGTATCCAATTGAGTCACATTATTAATCTCACTCTCTTTCAAAACGACCACACTGATCGAATACTCTGAGTAATTTGACGTCGAATTGATATGATTGGTAAAACCGACAAACTGTTGCAAAGCATAAAGAGAAACGGAGCTAACTACGATAGCAAGTGTCAAAAAGAAAACCGTAAACTTCTCGGCTTTTTTATACACTATTAGAAGGATTGCAATTACAGCAGAAATAAAAATAAGAACCGCCGTAAGGATATTGAGGTATCGAAAAGCTAAGATGTTGTGTCTGAAAATCAAGAACAGCAAAAAACCACTCAATAATAAATAAATGGTTAATAAAACTATGTTAATATTACGTTTCACGTTGCCAGAACGAGTTCTCTTTGAACGTCTACTCATGATAATCCCCTATACACGTTAATAGTTACAAATATTATATCACAATCATGATGGAAATTCCATCCATCCTTGCTATTTTCAGCATTTTCATTCGCTTTTGTTCTCTTAAGTTGCTCTAAAATATGAGCAAAGTTCCGAATGCCATTCTACACAAAAAGACAAGGCGCTCGAAGGCAACCTTGTCTGTAATCTTATTTTACGTGGTTTTCAAACTCTTTTTGGCTCTTTTCGATAGCTTTTTTACTTTCTTCTTCCCACTTAGCCTTGGCTTCGTCAAATTGTTTCTTGGTAACAGGGTCTTTTTGTAATCTCATGTACTTATAATTATTTCCGTCACCCTTGATTCCCACTAGGGAGTAGGCACGTGTAAACGGAGTTACTTTAGTTACAGAGGCTGTACCGCCATTTGACATAGCAGACATGACTAGAGAATTATCAATCATCCAAGCTTGAGCTTCAGCGTATTTTTCATAACGTTTAGCGACATCTTTATTCTCAGCATCTGCTTCTTTCAGGAGTTGTGTATAGGTATCGAGCCCCAAACTCTTAATGAGCTCTTGATCTTCCTTGGCATCAAGACCAAAAATCTTGAGATAGAAGCCAGTTTCAGCATTGAAGGGGTCTAAATAAGTTGATGGATCCTGGTAATCACCAACCCAACCATCAAAGTTTAGGTCGTAGTCACGAGCTGCTGGATTTGGTGCTAGGAAAGCAACATTTCCAAAGTCATCTGTAGAAAGCTGTTGAACATCAATGACGATATTGTCAGAACCTAGTACTGTTTCAAGAGTTTGTTTAACCGAGTTCATACCAGAAACCGCATTTTTATTCGTCTGATCAACAGGGACATCCAAATGGATTGGGAAAGTCACGCCTTGGGCTTCTAATTCCTTTTTAGCTTCCGCAAATTTTGCTTGGGCCTTTTCCTTGTTAAAGTAGGCATCTTGAGCATCTGCCAAATTGATACCTGACCACTCAGTTCCGTAGTTCACAAGCTTAGAAGCTGTTACTTCTCCAAAGGTCTTATCTCCCACCTGGACAAATGTTGGAGGAACTAGAGTATTACGAAGGGTTTTACTCGCTGCTTCTTCACCGTTAGATTGAGCAGAGTAGGCTGTTCGATCAATACCAAAGTTGATAGCCTGACGGAAATTTTTATTTAAGATAGCTGTTTGAGCTGATTGCTTTTGTTCGTCCGTTGTTTTAGCGGTATGATTATAGGTTTTGCGGTTGACGTTAAAGTTAAAGTACCAAGATGTCTTGTCTTGCAAGCTATAAACGATATTGTCTTGGTATTTTTCTTTTGTCTTAGCATAGTTCGAACTATTTGGATAGACTCCTGCAATCGAGTAAGCACCACTTTCAAAGTTTCGAATGGTCATCTCCTGATCTGACCCATCAAAGTAAGCTAACTTAACTTTTTCAATGGTTACTTTATCATGGTCATAATAGTGTGGATTCTTCACATATTCGATCGAAGATTTTGATGTGAAATCTTTTAACAGGTAGGGACCATTATAAAGGATACTGTCTGGTGTCAAGGTACCAAAATCTTTATCCTTTGATTTCAAGAACTCTTCGTTGACTGGGAAAAGAATACTATTGGTTGTCTTAGAGTTCCAATACGGTTCTGGTCGAGTCAAAGTGTACTCAACCGTATAGTCATCCAAGGCTTTGACACCAACAGTTGAAAAGTCATTGGTCACACCCGTCACATAGTCATTCAATCCCTTGATTGAATTTTGAATCAGATCCATGGCTTGCCCCTTATTGTCCGCGGCATATTTGATCCCAGTGACAAAATCCTGAGCTTTGACTGAAGCGTATTCCTCACCATCAGCCGTATACCACTTGGCATCTTTTCTAAGCTTGTAGGTATAGGTCAAACCATCTGATGAAACAGACCAATCCTCCGCAAGAGCAGGTACGAGGTTCCCATAGCTGTCATTTTCTAACAAACCATCTACAAGATTGGTAATAACGGCAGTGTTATCTGCATAATAATCTAGGAGATAGTTAAAAGTTGTTGGATTCGCACTAAATGTTGATGAATAAGTGCTGGTATCTGTGTTGGACTGTCCACATGCAGAGAGCAAAATCCCTGTCGCTAAGACAAGACCTGTCCCGATTAGTCTTTTTTTCATTTTGATCATCATTCACTCCTTTATGTCACTTTTTATAACATAACCATATTTTATCAAATTTATTCAAAAATGTAAAGTTACTGCTTTTATGACAACTGGTGTCTCAAAACAAAAAAGGAAGCACAGTTTCCTGCAACTTCCTTTTCTGTTTATAGATTACTTGACGTGTTTTTCAAGTTCTTTTTGGTATTTGGCATTTGTCTCGATTTTTTCTTGTTGCCATTTCTTGAAGGCTTCTTCGTATTCTTTTGCAGTCACAACGTCATTTTGCAACTCCAAACCTTTGAACACAAATGGGTCTCCCTTGATCCCGACTTGAGAGTAAGCTTTTGTAAATGGTACAGTACGGCTAACCGTTGGAGAACCACCTGAAGAAGCAACTGGGATTAAAAGTGAACTATCCGATACCCAAGCTTGAGCTTTGGCATATTTTTCATAACGCTTGTTAAGATCGCTTGTTTCAGCTGCAGCGTCATCCAAGAGTTTCTTGTATTCGTCCAATCCAACTTGAGCCATCACTTCTGGATCATTTCCGCGCTTAATCCCCAAGTGTTTAAGGGCAGAACCCTTCTTAGCATCAAGGATGTTGAGGTAGGTAGCTGGGTCTTGGTAGTCTGGCCCCCAACCAGTTCCGTTCAAGTCATAGTCTTTTTGGGATGGAACCTTGGCTTGAGATGTAATGCTCAATTTCTCATTATCGGTCATTTGAAGGACATCGACAATGACATTTTCAGTACCAAGTGATGATTCGATAGACTGCTTGAGTGAGTTGGTTTGTTGAACCGCGATTACATCTGTTTGTTCAACGGGGATATCCAAATGGATTGGGAAGGTCACACCCTTAGCCTGCAATTCTTCCTTGGCTTTAGCAAAGGCTGCCTTAGCTTTTTCAGGACTGTAAATCGTATCCTTGCCATCTGTAAGGGCTACATCTTTCCACTGGTCTCCATATGAAACGAGCTCTGCCTGTGCCAACTCTCCAAAGGTTTTTTCACCCACTTGAACGTAGTCATGAGGCACTAGGCTGTTACGGATAATCTTGTTCGCACCTTCTTCACCATTCAACTGAGCAGTATAAGAATGACGGTCAAGAGCAAAGTTCAGCGCCTGACGGAAGTTCTTGTTGAGAAGAGCTTCTTTCGTTGAAGTTTTTTGAGCCTCGTCTGTTTTGGCTGTTTTATTATAAGATTGGCGGTTTACGTTAACAGTGAGGTAGTAGCTTGTCGCTTCTTGTGGACTGTAGACAATCTTATCGCCGTACTCTTGTTTAGTTGACTCAAAGTTTGAGCTTGTTGGGAAGAGACGGGCTGTTGTATAAGCACCTTGTGTAAAGCTACGAATCAAAGATTCTTGGTCTGATCCATCGTAGAAAGTTAGTTTAATATTGTCAATCTTGACATTGTCCTTATCCCAGTAGTTTGGATTCTTTTCATATTCAATGACTGATTTTGAAGTCAATGATTTCAAGAAATAAGGACCATTATATAGGATACCTGATGGGGTTGGTGCACCGTAGTCGCTCCCTTTAGAATTCAAAAATTCTTCATTAACTGGGAGCATGGTTGCAGTTGTGACCTTAGAGTTCCAGAAACTTTCTGGTTTGTTGAGCGTGTATTCTACCGTGTAATCATCAATAGCCTTAACTCCTACGGTAGAGAAATCATTGCTCTCACCACTAACATACTCTGCCAAACCTTTGATAGAATCCTGAATCAAAGAAAGACCATCTGATTTTCCGTCAGCAGCATGTTTAAGCCCAGTAACAAAGTCTTTGGCCTTAACTTCAGCGTATTCTTCTCCATCAGAAGTATACCATTTTACACCCTTACGAAGTTTGTAGGTGTAAGTCAAACCATCCTTTGAAACAGACCAGTCTTCTGCAAGCGACGGAATTAAGTTCCCATACTTGTCATTTTCCAAAAGACCATCAACAACGTTTGCTATAACGTCAGAGGTTGAGCTCTTGCTCGTCACACTATAGTCCAAAGAAGATGGATCCATAGCGTAGACATAAGAGAATGTCTTGGGAGCATCCGCTTTCTTTTCACTTTGCCCACAAGCAGTTAACAGTAGGGCTGCACTCAAAACAGCACCTGCTCCTAAGAGCCACTTTTTCGATTTCATAAGTAATCTCCTTAAAGATAGTGTTTTCACCATTATACCCTATTTTTTCATAAAAGCAAGACTTTCGCCAGATTCTTTAGAAAATTCTAACAAATATTTTTTAGAGGCTTTTCTATATATTTTTCAACAAAAGAACCCCAAGCATCAAAGGCTTGAGGTTCACTTATTTTAATCCGTTAGTTCCACACAGAAGGCATCCCATGGCTCTAAGGTTTGGTTTTCAACTGCTTTTTTAGCAGTAGTGTTTTCAATCAAGATTGACTTAATTTTTCCTTCTACTGAAAAGGTTTGGTTTTCATTGGACAAGTTAGCCACAACTAAGAAACGACGGTCACCGTCCTTACGGATATAGGCAAATACCTTATCAGCCGTATCAAGCAATTCAAAGTCAGCTCGAATCAGCCAGCTGTTCTCCTTACGGATTTGCACAAGTTTTTGATAGGTATAGAAAATAGATTCTGGATTTGCCAGCGCTTCTTGAACGTTTATTTCTTCATAGTTTGGGTTAACTGCCAACCAAGGTTGACCTGTTGAGAAACCAGCATTTTTACTCTCATCCCATTGCATCGGTGTACGGGCATTATCACGTCCGATGACACGGATACTGTCCATGATTTCCTCTATAGAAACGCCTTTTTCAAGAGCTTCACGCGCATAATTGAGAGATTCAATATCTTCTACTTGAGCCAGTGTTTCAAACGGATAGTTGGTCATCCCAATCTCTTCACCCTGGTAGATATAAGGTGTCCCTCTCATGAGATGAAGCAGGATTGCAAAGGCTTTAGCAGATTTTTCACGGTATTCTTGGTCATTTCCCCAGATAGAGACGATGCGAGGAAGGTCATGGTTATTCCAGAAGAGGGAATTCCAGCCGTCTTCAACTCCTAACTCAGTCTGCCATTTGTTAAAAATCTCTTTTAACTTCCCTACATTTAACTCTTTTTGGTAGTGCCACTTAGGTTGCCCTTCCTGATACTGAAGACAGATGTGTTCAAACTGGAAGACCATAGACAATTCTTGTCCCTTGGGATCCGAGTAAAGCTTGGCAATCTCTGGTGTTGCTCCCCAGGTCTCTCCTACTGTCAAGAGATCTTTGTCACCAAAGGTCGCCTGATTCATTTCCTTGAGATAGGGATGGAGCATAGGACCGTTATTGACTACTTTCTCATCAGGAATTTTTCCAATCATGTCAATAACATCCATACGGAAACCACCAATGCCTTTATCAATCCAGAAGTTCATCATCTCGTAAATTTTCTGGCGCAGTTTTTCATTCTCCCAGTTGAGATCGGGCTGTTTCTTACTAAAAAAGTGGAGATAGTATTGACCCGACTTTTCATCGTATTCCCAAGCAGATCCACTAAAGATAGACTCCAAATCATTAGGCTCATTCCGCCAGATATAGTAGTCGCGCTCTGGGCTGTCAGGATTTTCACAGGCCTCGACAAACCAAGCATGTTCATCCGAGGTATGATTGACCACCAAGTCCATGATAATTCGAATATCACGTTTCTTAGCTTCTGCGATGAGTTGGTCCATGTCCTCCATGGTTCCGAAAATAGCTGCAATCGCTTGATAATCAGCAATATCGTAGCCATTATCATCCATAGGGCTATCATAAACAGGAGAAAGCCAAATCGCTGTGATTCCTAACTTGGCTAGATAGTCCAACTTACTAGTAATTCCTGGCAAATCGCCAATCCCATCTCCGTTGCTATCCATAAAACTCTTTGGATAGACTTGATAGACTACGGCATTGTGCCACCATTTTTCTTGCATCTTCTTACCTCATTATTTTAATAATCTATAGTCTATGATAGCGCTTTTTATAATTTAGTGCAAGCGTTTGCTTAATCTTTTTAATTTCTTTTTTAGCTCCGTAGTTTCCTATCTTCCAATTTTTTATTATAATAGAGGTCAGAGGTAAAAAAATGAAAAAACAAGCTTTTAGTTCTGAACAATATTTGAATCTACAGCGCGACCACATTTTGGAGCGCATTAACCAATTTGACGGCAAGCTCTACTTGGAGTTTGGTGGCAAAATGTTAGAAGATTTCCACGCTGCTCGAGTCCTTCCTGGTTATGAGCCTGACAATAAAATCAAGCTCTTGCAAGAATTGAAAGAGCAGGTTGAAGTTGTGATCGCCATTAACGCAAGCAACATCGAACATTCTAAAGCGCGTGGTGACCTAGGAATTTCTTATGACCAAGAAGTTCTTCGTTTGATCGACAAATTCAATGAACTGGGAATTTTTGTTGGTTCGGTTGTCATCACACAATACGCTGGCCAACCCGCTGCAGATGCCTTCCGCAACCAGTTAGATAAAAACGGAATTGATTCCTATCTTCATTATCCAATCAAAGGATATCCGACCGATATGGACCACATCATTTCTCCAGAAGGTATGGGGAAAAACGACTACATCAAAACCAGTCGTAACTTGATCGTCGTAACAGCTCCTGGACCTGGTTCTGGTAAATTGGCAACTTGTATGTCCAATATGTACCATGACCAACTCAATGGCATCAAGTCTGGTTACGCTAAGTTTGAAACCTTCCCAGTTTGGAACCTACCCCTTCATCATCCAGTCAACTTGGCCTACGAGGCTGCAACTGCGGACCTTGATGATGTCAACATGATTGACCCCTTCCATCTTCAAACCTATGGAGAAACCACTGTCAACTATAACCGTGATATCGAAATCTTCCCAGTGCTCAAACGTATGTTGGAACGTATCCTAGGTGAATCTCCATACGCTTCACCAACAGACATGGGTGTCAACATGGTTGGTTTCGCTATTACAGATGATGAAGCTGCTGTCGAAGCTTCTAAACAAGAAATCATCCGTCGCTACTATCAAACTGTTCTTGATTTTAAAGCTGAAAAAGTCGGAGAAACTGCTGTCAAGAAGATTGAACTTCTCATGAACGACCTCGGCATCACACCTGCAGACCGTAAGGTTGCTGTCGCTGCACGTCAAAAGGCAGAAGAAACTGGTGGTCCTGCCCTAGCCCTTGAATTGCCAAATGGGGAAATTGTCACTGGTAAGAACTCTGAACTCTTTGGTCCTACAGCCGCTGCCTTAATCAATGCCATCAAAAAATCAGCTGACATCGCTAAGGAAGTGAAACTCATCGAGCCTGAAGTCGTCAAACCAATTCAAGGTCTTAAAATCAATCATCTAGGTAGCCGCAATCCTCGCCTCCACTCAAATGAAATTTTGATTGCGCTAGCCATCACAGCTATGGAAAATCCTGATGCTGCGCGTGCCATGGAAGAACTTGGGAATCTCAAAGGAAGCGAAGCTCATTCAACCATCATCTTGACCGATGAAGACAAGAACGTCCTTCGCAAACTAGGTATCAACGTAACCTTTGACCCATTCTACCAATACGATCGCTTGTATCGCAAATAAATAAACAAGGCTGGACAAAAACTCAATTCGAGATAAAAATCCAGTAAATCTTTACATAATAAAAAAATCAAACGCATAATATCAAGTCTTTTGGACACTTGGTATTATGCGTTTTTATGATTTTCCATTCTCATTTATTTCAATGAAATTGTCAACTCGACACAGGCTCCTACTTGGTCTGGATTGAGCAGAGTCAGACGACCACCGTGCAAGAGAGCTACTTGCTTAGAAAAGGCTAAGCCGATTCCATGATGGGGATTAGCTGAATTGCGGCTTTGGTCACTCTGATAAAAGAGCCGTTCCGCTCCCAGCAGCATCTCCTCTGAAAATGCAGGGCCATTGTTCCAGATAGCAAAAACCAACTGGTCCTGCTGCACTGATACCGTCAGCTTCACTTCCTTTTGGTCCTGATTAGCATGTTCAAGCGCATTCAGTAAGATATTGAGCAAAGCCCGCTTGAGATAGTCCAAATGAATTGACAAAATCAGACTAAGCTCACAATCTTCTTGGAGGTAGAAACGATGGCTTTCCTGTTTGCTGAACAGTGCCCAATCATCCTGTAGATAAGCCAAAAAGTCCCCTAAGGAAAGCTGAATGAACTGATTAGAATCAATCTGAAAAGTCTTAGCGTAATCAATCAAAGAGCCACAATACTCTTCCATCTTGTGACTAGCCTGCAAAATCTCAGCAGCATAGTCTGCCTGTGGCTGGCCCAACTGCGCCAACTCCAAGAGCTCAGCATTCCCCTTAATCACAGTTAGGGGTGTCTTCAAATCGTGCGATGTCGCTGATAGCTGTAAAATCAACTCCTGATTATGCTGCTGCTCTCTTTCTAAAAGATGAGCATTTTCTTGGTGGCTGCTCCGTAAATCGCTATAAACTTCTAGCATTTCCTCAATCCGAAAAAGCTGACTTTGATTTTCTTCTAAAAGCTTCTCGCTCGTTAGCATTTTTATTTCCCTGTCGATTTTTCGGAGCAATTTCAAAATATGATAAAAAGTAATCAGCAGCAAGCTCCCTGCCCAGAAGAACAAGGTGAAAAGAACGTAATCACTTCCTTGCGTAAATTCATAGCCTATAAGCACAAAAATCAAAACATGAAAAAATACGATTTTTAAACTGGTTGTCCAGACTAGGCTTTTGAAATTTCGGGTTCTAATTGCCATCTATAGCCTACTCCTCTCACTGTTGCGATTGCTTGTAGCCCTTCTTGTTTGCATTTTTGGCGAATCTGATATACGTATTCTGAGATGGAGCGAAGCTGTGTTTCTGAACTTTCTGGGTAAAGCAAGGTATGCAGGCGTTCAGCCGAAAAGGTCTGCTTGGGATTGCTAGCTAGTAAATGCAGTAACTTAAACTCTCGCTCTGAGAATTTCAATACTTTACCAAAACAGATAATTTCATAGCGCTCTGGATAAAATTGACAAGAAGCAATCTCAGAATAGCGCTCCTCACGTCTTTCCTCCCGCCGAAGATGCGCCCTGACACGCGCCAGCAATTCGTTGGTCCCAAAAGGCTTGACAACATAGTCATCTGCTCCGCGAAAGAGCCCTTCCACCTTGTCCGCCTCTAACTCCTTAGCCGTCAGAAAGATGATTGGACACGAAAGATGAGGACGAATGTAGGAACACAACTCAAAACCATTAACAGGCTCCATCATCACATCCAGCAGAATCAAATTATATCCTACAAAATCCGTCAACTCTAGCTCTTCTATCCGATCAAGCGTCGTCACGTCATAAGCATCGAGCTCTAGGACGTTTTTCACTAGCTTTAAAATGCTCCGGTCGTCATCAACCACCAAAATACGATACTGTCTCATGATTTCCATTATAGCATACCTCTAGCGAACATCTCGTTTCAAGGTCAAGAATATAGCAGAGCTCCAAATCAAAGCTAGCCAGAACAGCTGTATTCCCAACCCTGATAGATCTATCGAATGCTGAAGTCCTTCATACTCAAAAAGATTTAGGGTAGCCAGATCGGGCAGGTATTTTGCTTCCTTGATGAAAGTTGCCAACAAACGACTGAGACCAATCAAGAGAGGAAAGAGCACAGAGACCGGCACAACCCAAGATTGAAAGAGCAAAGCGAGGCCGGCAGTTAAAAAAGCCAGAAAAAGATTGCTAAAAAGACCAAAAGAGCTGTAATAAAGGAATTTCCCCAGTAAGGACCAGCTAAAGTCTAGGTCAAATCGAGCCAGCATAACAAAGAAACAGCTGCCTATCATGACACTGTAGAAAACCAAGAGCAGAACGGCCAGAAAAAGGAATTTCCCAGCCAACCAAGCCTTTCTATTTGATACGGTTAGAAAATTCGTTCGCATCCCAGACTTGACAAACTCCTGGGCAAAATAGAGAGAAGTGAAGATGACGATGACAGGCTGCGCCAGATAGAGGGCATGCAAAACCTCGCTCAGAGCCTTCGTCTGACCAACTGCTGTCTGACTATAGTCAAGATTCATCAGGAAAAAAGGAACGACTACCAGAACCACCAAGGCTGCAGCAAGAGCGAGATAGTAAGAACGGAACTTAATCCATTCACTTCTAAGCAGAGCTTTTATCATCAGTATCGCCCTCCTAAATCCGTCTTCAAAAAGCGCAGAGAAGCCATGCCGCCGATGACTAGCAGCCATACGCTTAGTATCAAGAGTCCTTGCAAGGGATTGTTGGCATATTGGGAAGTTGGCGTTGCCGCAAACAACTCTCCTGCTGGTTGTGGCAGATAAGCTCCCCAACTCGTGTGAGCAGCTAGGTAGTTTCCCAGATTATAGATCTGGGGTACGAGAAATAGCAGAGGAACTAGCATGGTCCGAGCCAATAAACCTAACAAAAATGAAAGGATCCCCAAGAGGGTTAGAGATAAGGTTTTCCACAAAATCAAACTCCAAGCTGCCTGATTGAGCAAAATCGGATCAAGCCCTTCCTTTCCTAAAGCCAGATGCATGACCATATAGCTCAAATAAATGGATAACAAGCTAATGATGAGTGAAAACAAACCAAAGGTCAATATTTTCCCCATAAGTAGCTTCAAGCGGTTATTACAAGCCAATAGACTGGTTCGCAAGCTATGAGACTGAAATTCCATAGCTCCCAAAATTCCAGCTAAAATGACCAAAACCATGACCGCCATAGAAGCCCCGTTGAGACCTAGATATTCAAGCGGATCAATAGCTTCTGCCAGACCGGGAACCGTCTCAGGGGTGGCATCCAAGCCGACAGATAAATACTGATGTCCCTCTAGCCATGACACAACAGGTACCAATAACACCATAAAGACCACACTTACCCTGAAAGCCTTGGTTGATTGGATTTTCAACCACTCTGAATGCAATAAGGACATCGTCTCTTTCATCTTAAACCTCCTCTGTTAAGTCGAAGAAGAGCTCTTCTAAACTATCTGTTCCTTGTAATACATCTTCTAGCGTTCCCTGTTCGATAATTTGCCCATGATGAATCAAGACTACATCATCTGTTACCATTTGTACCTCAGACAGGATATGAGAGGATAGAAGGACGGTTTTCCCAAAATCAGCCTGCTGGCGAATGAACCTTCTAAACCACTTAATCCCACTTGGATCTAGTCCATTAGTCGGCTCATCTAATATAAGAAACTGAGGATCACCTAGTAAAGCTACTGCCAACCCCAGGCGCTGCCCCTCTCCTAGAGACAGGCTTGATAAGAAATCCTTTTTCTTATGAGCGATCCCAGTCATATCCAATACCTCATCAATCCGAAACTTCGGAATAGCATTACTTGCAGCAATAATATGCAGATGGTCGTAAACCTTTCTATTTGGCAGACCTCCAATACCGTCAAAAGCTGCACCTACTGTTTTGAGAGGATAAATCATTGACTGATAGGTTTGTCCATCAAAAGTCGCAGTTCCTGCTGTCGCCCGATCTAAGCCCAAGAGAATCCTCAAGGTCGAGCTTTTTCCTGCACCATTATGTCCTAGAAAAGCCGTAATGCGACCACTCCTAGCTGTAAAAGAAATATCCTTTAAAATTTGCTTGTCTCCATATTTTTTAGAAACACGATCAATTTTTACAATATGTTCCATACTGAACTCCTTTATCTTTATTTTCTCCAGTATACCCAATCTAGTTCAGAATTAGTTCAGAGATTAAACAGAAATTTCAGAAAAAGTTGATCCACTTTTCAAAAGTCACCTGAGTTCCACTAGAAAAACTAAACTTTTCTTTCACAAGGTATTCTTCTCTCCATTCTTTCTTTATAATTCTGAGGTTTATGTATAGAGACTTTATTATAAAAAGTCATTTATCAAACTCCATCAACAGCACCCTTTATGTTATAATGAAAGAAGAAAACTGAAAGGATTTACCATGTCAAAAGAAGTTATTGTTGAAAGTTTTGAACTTGACCACACCATTGTTAAAGCACCCTACGTTCGCTTGATTGGGGAAGAAACCGGACCAAAGGGAGACATCATCTCCAACTTTGATATTCGCTTGGTACAGCCAAATGAGGACTCTATCCCTACCGCTGGTCTTCACACCATTGAACACCTCTTGGCAAAACTCATCCGTACCCGAATTGACGGTATGATTGATTGTTCCCCATTTGGTTGTCGTACAGGTTTCCATATGATTATGTGGGGACGTCATACTAGCGTCGAGATTGCAGCTGTTATCAAGGATTCGCTCAAAGAAATCGCTGAAACTACCACTTGGGAAGATGTCCCTGGAACAACCATCGAATCTTGCGGAAACTACAAGGACCACAGCCTCTTTTCTGCTAAAGAATGGGCGAAACTCATCTTGGAACAAGGAATCTCAGATGATGCCTTTGAGCGTCATGTCATCTAAACACAAAAAGGAACCAGCTTTTTAGCTAGTTCCTTCTTTTTTTATTCTCAAAATCTTGAGTTAGGCTTTTTCACGAATGACCAAGACACCATCTTCCATATCTGCTTCTAGATGTTTGGCATCTAGATGATCCAAGTGGAAGTCTGTCACCTTATCACGAATTTGTTGTTCAACCACACGACGGAGAGGACGAACACCCATAACTTCATCATAGCCTTCTTCTGTGATAAAGTCCTTAGCTGCTTGGCTGACTTCCAAATCAATGTCTTTCTTAGCCAAGGTTTGGTTGACTTCAGCCAACATCAAGTCCACAATCTTAGAAAGGTCTTCCTTATTCAAGTGTGAGAACTCGATAACTGCGTTAAAGCGGTTAAGAAACTCTGGACGGAAGAATGGTTTCAAGCGATCCATCAATTCTGGTTTATCCGCATCTTCTGTCAAGTTGGCTTCATAGCCAAATCCAGCATTTGATGTCGCGATAATGACCGTATTTTTAAAGTTAACGGTATTTCCTTGACCATCAGTCAAACGACCATCATCCAAGACTTGGAGGAGAAGGGTAATTACTTGAGGATCAGCCTTTTCAATCTCGTCCAAGAGAATGATAGAGTATGGATTGCGACGAATACGTTCTGTCAAGGTATTGCTATTGTCATCATACCCTACATAACCGGCTGTTGTACCGATCAGCTTAGAAACAGCTGTGCGGTCACTATATTCGGACATATCCAAGCGGATAATTGCGTCCTTGGTTCCAAACATATCAAGCGCCAATTGTTTAGCAAGTTCTGTTTTACCAACCCCAGTTGGGCCTACAAAGAGGAAGCTACCGATTGGGCGATTGCCTTCATCAAAACCAGCACGGTTACGACGGATAGCACGAGCTACAGCTTCAACTGCCTTGTCTTGACCGATTACCTTGTGTTCCAAGCGATGAGCCATATCTTTCAAACGTTCAATATCTGACGCTCCCATTTGTGACACTGGAATACCCGTCATTCGTTCCACAGATTCAGCCACATCGTTGATGCTAGCAGTCACTTTCATGTCTTCTGTGTGGTTTTCAACTTTTTTCTCCAATTCTGCAATACGTGTCTTAGCATTGAGAGCTGCTTCAAAGTCTTCTGCTTCAACTGCTTTTTCTTGCTTGTCTTTTTCTGCTTCAATTTCACGTTCAACAGCATGCACATCTGTTACAGGATGTTGAGCTGCCAAGTGAGCTGCCGTTACATCGACAAGGTCAATGGCCTTATCTGGCAAGCTACGTTGAGGAATGTATTGGACAGAATAATCCACTGCTGCTTTCAAGACTTCGTCTGGCAAGATAACATTGTGGTGTTGTTGATAAAGGTCACGAATTCCTTGAAGGATTTTAAAGGTATCCTCTGCTGAAGGAGCATTGACCTTGACTTCGTTGAAACGACGAGCAAGAGCTGCATTTTTCAAAATGGTGTTACGGTATTCGTCTTGAGTCGTTGCCCCAATAACGGTCAACTCACCTCGAGAGAGAGCTGGCTTGAGAATGTCCGCAAGCCCCTTGGAGCCACTGTCTCCACCAGTGCTACCAGCACCGAGAATTTGATGAATTTCATCAAAGAAGAGAATAATATTTCCTGCTTCTTTCACTTCGCTAACAAGATTTTGAATGTTTTCTTCAAAGCTACCACGGTATTGAGTACCAGCTTCAAGACCTGAGATATCAATAGAAATGATTTCCTTGTTCTTGATGGCAGCCGGAACATCTCCATTCACAATAGCTTGTGCTAGGCCTTCGACAACGGCTGTCTTACCAACACCTGCATCTCCGACCAGAACAGGATTGTTCTTGGTACGACGTGAGAGGATTTCAGATGTTTCTTGAATTTCCTTGTTTCGTCCAATAACAGGATCCAACTTACCCTCACGAGCTTCTGCTGTCAAGTTACGACCTAGTTTAGCAAGAACACCATCTTCTTTCATACCTGAAGCGTGTTGTTGCATTTGCGCATCAGATTTTGCATTTCCTGGCAATTGACCAGTTGCACGATAATGAGCAAATTCCTCAGGTGTCACTTCACGTCCATTAATCAAGTAACGGCGGTTTTCAGAACTGTATCCTCGCATACCACCCATCAATTGGTTAAATAAATCATCCATGTTGTTAAAGTTATTAAAATTGTTATTCATATTCTTTACCTCGTTTATTGTTAATTATGTGCAATCTCTGATATTGACTATCTTTGACCTTTTGTTTCAAAAAATATAGACTAGCTAAATCGCTACTCTACGTATAATTTCCGGTTTTTCTTTCTTAAATAAGCCTTCTATAATCTTCTTTTCAAAGTCTGTTAGATTTAACATAGGCCTCACCCCTTTCTCGGGATTCTATACCTCATTCTCAAAGACTAATTCGTTGAAAATGAGCTTTTTAAGGAATTCATTTTCCTTATGTTTCTACTATATCACTTTGGTCAGTAAAAGTCAATAACTTTTTGACCAAATTTGACTAATTTTTTAAAAAATTTTTTGAAGTATAAAAAAAGCCCCTAGAAAACGAATTTTCTAGAGACTTTCTCTATCAAGTTTAAAAGAGAAGAAATATTCTCACTTACCAAGTTTCATGTTTCTTCTACAAAAGCTTAAGCTTTACGTTTTACGAAGAATACCAATCCACTCAATGCCAAGACTACAAATCCAATTGCTGAGAAGATAGAGGTTGCTTCACCTGTGTTTGGAAGTTCAGTTTTACCTTTAGTCTCCGTAGCTGGAGGTGCTGGTTTTGGATCCTCTTTTTGTCCTGGATCAGTTGGTTCTGTTCCTGGAGTTGGATTTGTTCCTGGATTATTTGGCGTTGGATCTGGTGTTGGTGCTGGATCTGGCGTTGTTCCTGGATTATTTGGAGCTGGAGCTGGATTTGGATTTGGTTCTGGCGTTGGTGTTGGTACAGTGTATTTATTTGTAAATACAACTTCTTTACCATCCGCATACGAAACAGTCGCAGTCAAGAGACCTTGACCATCCGCAACTACTGTTACTGTTACAGTATGCTCGGTCTTATCGTATTCAATACCCTCTTCAGTACCAACTTTTTCAACCAAGGTATAAGTGTAAGTACCTGCTTCTTCGAATGAACGAACAAAGGCTACTTTACCTTCGGCAGTATTCTTAGCTGTAGCTACAACGGCGCCTTTCTCTTTCAATTCGAAAGTATAAGCGTCTGCCGCAAGTTCTTTACCTTCAAGTTTCTTAGTTGCTTCAATCGTAGCTTCTACCGCTGGTGCTTTGAAGCTATTCTTAAAGACACTACCTGCTGGATATTCAACAGCTGCCTTCAAGGCGTTGGTTGCTGCATCTTTGGTTACTTTTACCACCGCAGTCTTTTCTGTATCATAAGTAATACCAGTTGCTCCAGCATTCACTTCTTTTACAGTATAAGTATACTCACCTTCTGCATTGTAGTTGATTGCATTAAATGTTACTTTTCCACCTTGGTTTGTTTTTGTATCAATTTTTTGTCCATCTTTGTACAATTCAAAGTGGAACTCACCATCAACCAAAGTACGACCAGTCAATTCTTTCGTAAATTCAAGTGTTGCTGATGTAGCTGTTGGAACTGGTGCTGTATAAGTATTTGTGAAGACACGTTCTGTATCTGCATCTTCTACAGTCGCAACCAATCGACCTTTACCATCATCCGCAACAGTGACGATCACTTCATACGCATTTTGATCATAAGTGATTGTTTTATCGTCACCAGCTTTTTCAGTAATAGTGTAAACGTAATCGCCTGCTGCTGAGAAAGTGACGTTGAAGACAACTTCTCCTGAGGCAGTATTCTTAGCCGTAGCTACAAGGTCTGAACCTTCTTTCAGTTCAAATGTGTAAGCTTCAGCTTCAAGCGCTTTACCTTTCAAGACTTTCTTAGCTTTGATTGTAGCTTGTGCAGGTTCTGCTTTATAGTCATTAACGAAGACCGGTGTTTCACTTGTAACTGTCGCGACAAGTTGACCTGAGCCATTATCTTTGACTTCTACAGTTACTGGATGTTCTGTTTTATCATAAGTTACACCAAGTTTATTGCCAACCTTTTCTGTAATAGTATAGTTATATACTCCTGCTGTTGAATAGCTAATTTCAGAAAAACGAATTAATCCACCAGCAGCATTCTTTGCTGTCGCAACAACCTTGTCACCCTCTTTCAGTTCAAACTCAAACTCATCTATCTCCAGCTCTTTACCATTCAAAACTTTTTTAGCTTCAATAGCAATTTTTGCTGGAGCTGCTTTATAAGTGTTGGTGAAGGTTGGGTTGTTACCTGTAACAGCTGCCTCAAGTTGTCCTTGACCGTTATCTGTAACGTTTACCTTAACTTCGTGTTTAGCAGTATCGTATGTCAC
>CABTWF010000010.1:0-40757 GCA_902488495.1 uncultured Streptococcus sp.
ACAGGCTTCCTGCCAAGGAATGATGTTGGAATGGTGTTCCATGACGGAAATTAAGACCTGGTCTCCCTCAGTCAAAACTTCCTCAGCGAAGCGTGCTACCCAGTTAAGACTAGTTGTCGTACCTCTAGTAAAGAGAACTTCCTTTGTAGATCCTGCATTGATAAACTTAGCAATGGTTTCACGAGCAGCTTCATAGGAAGCTGTAGCCCGTTCCGCCAAGGTATGGACACCACGGTGAACATTGGCATTGTCCTGCTCATAGTAGTGATTAATTGCTTCCAGAACAGTTAATGGTTTTTGTGTTGTCGCAGCATTGTCCAGATAGACCAAAGGTTCATCATTGACAATCTGGTCTAAAATTGGAAAATCCTTGCGAATCGCTTCTACATCTAACATAGGCTTCCCCTTAGCGTTTTGACAATTTTTCTTCGATAGTTGCAATCATTTCGTCACGAACTTCCTTGACTGGAATCTCAACAATTACGGAGCCAAGGAAACCGCGAACAACCAAACGCTCAGCAGTCGCCTTATCCAAGCCACGGCTCATGAGGTAGTACATATCTTCTGGATCCACCTGACCGATAGAAGCCGCGTGACCTGCAGTTACGTCATTTTCATCAATCAAAAGGATTGGGTTGGCATCTGAACGCGCTTGGTCTGAAAGCATAAGAACACGACTCTCTTGCTGCGCATCTGCTCCCTTAGCCCCCTTGATGATGTGTCCGATACCGTTGAAGGTCAAAGTTGCTTTTTCAAGGATAACCCCATGTTGGAGGATATTTCCGATTGAGTTACATCCATAGTTAGTCACTCGAGTGTCAATCCCTTGCACCTGACGACCACTTGAAAGAGCTACGACTTTAAGGTCAGCATGGCTGCCATTTCCAATCAAGTCGCTATCAAAGTCCGCAACAACATTTCCTTCGTTCATGACACCGATTGCCCAGTCAATGCTTGCATCGTTGCCTAGTTTACCACGGCGGCTAATGTAGGCAGTGACATTTTCACCTAGACGGTCAATGGCCGCAAATTTCACTTGCGCACCAGAACGAGCAATCACTTCAACTGTGATATTGGCAGTTGCTTTTGCACTACCTCCACCTCGTGACTCTAGACGTTCAAGATAACTAATCTTAGAATTTTTACCAGCGATAATCATAATATGCTTGTTAAATGGCACATCGCTATCACTGTCTTGGTAGAAAATTCCTTCGATTGGCTCTGTAATCTCAACATTATCAGGAATGTAGAGGACAGCACCACTGTTAAAGTAAGCTGTATGGTAGGCTGCCAACTTGTCATCGTCATACTTAACAGATGACATGAAGAATTCCTCGATAAGTTCTGGAATTTCTTCTAAAGCTGAGTGAAAGTCTGTAAAGACAACACCTTGTTCAGCTAACTCAACTGGAGTTTGTTCAAAAACAGTCTGCGTTCCTACTTGCACCAATTTCAAGTGATTATCTAGCGCAGTAAAATCTGGAACATTTGCTGAAGGCTCGCTTTCTGTAATGGTTCCATCTCCCAGATTCCAACGGTGAAATTTGACACGCTCAATAACTGGTAATTCCAAACTCTCAATCTTATCAAAAGCTTTTTGACGGAGGTCAGCCAACCAGCTTGGTTCAGCGTGCATTTCTGAAAAAAGTTTAATATTCTCTTTAGTCATTTACTTCTCCTAAAAGATACGAGGGAATTACAATTCTTCCTTGTAGTCATAGCCAAGTTCTTCAGCTAGTTTTGCGTATCCTTCACGTTCCAAACGGGCAGCCAATTCTGGACCACCAGAAAGAACCACACGACCTTCCATCATGACGTGTACCACGTCTGGCGTGATATAGTTCAAAAGACGTTGGTAGTGAGTGATAATCATAGCACCAAATCCCTCGCCACGCATAGCATTCACACCTTTCGATACAACTTTAAGGGCGTCAATATCAAGACCTGAGTCAATCTCATCCAAAAGGGCAAAAGTTGGTTCCAACATCAAAAGCTGAAGAATTTCATTACGTTTTTTCTCACCACCAGAGAATCCTTCGTTGAGGTAACGCTCTGCCATTTCTTCTTTCATGTTGAGCAATTCCATTTTCTCGTCTAGTTTAGTGATAAACTCACGAACTGAAATCTTTTCATCATCTTCTTTACCAGCATTCATAGCTGCACGAAGAAATTCAGCGTTGGTAATTCCTGGAATTTCAGATGGGTATTGCATAGCCAGGAAAAGTCCCATACGCGCACGCTCGTCCACTTCCAACTCAAGAATATTTACGCCATCAAACAAGACCTCACCTTTGGTAACTTCATAGTTAGGGTTCCCCATGATAGCGGCAGAAAGAGTCGATTTACCAGTACCATTTGGTCCCATGATAGCTGCGATTTCTCCTGTTTTCAGAGTCAGATTGACCCCCTTCAAAATTTCTTTTCCTTCAATCTCAACGTGAAGATCTTTGATCTCTAATACTGACATGATAGTTCCTTTCTTTTTCTGGCCTACTTCCTTTATCATTAGAGAAATCACTTACATTTCTCTAAAAAATACAAGAAAAGGTCCATAAATATACTCTACTAGTATAACAAAAAAAAGCCTAAAAGGCTTTGATTTTGTTTAGAAGCTAGTGACTAATCCTTGCGGTTTAGGTGCTGATCAATGGCATCTACTATTTTCCCCATTACATAACTTAACCTAAAATTTCGAAAAAGTAGAATGGCCCAAAAGGCTGCCATGAAATAGCGACCCGTCATCCAAGCTTCATTGAAAAAATAAGTCTCAGCAGCGGTAAATAGTGCTATCACGATAAATTGTTGTCTAGTCATAGGATTATTGTACCATGAAATCCACTTTTAGTCTTCTTCGACCATGACTTTATCAGCCAGAAATTCAAATCCCTCTGGAATCAGGCTATCTTCTTCTACCTCTTGATCTGCTTGAGAAGACTTGTTTTTAGATGAAAATGCTGCACGAACCTCTTTCCATTCCTCAAGGGAAATTGCCAGGATTTCAGGTGAAAATCCAGCCGCTTGGCTAAGAATATTGCCAAACATGGTATTGAGGTTATCCCGTTTCATAGTTTGTCCAGCATTGAAATTAGATTCAAAAGCTAAAATAGCATGGTGTTCGTTGGCCGCAACTGGTTGAGAACCAACAAGCAGAGCCTTATCAGGACCTGCTAAGCTTTCAATCACTTCTCCCCATGCATTCTGGAGGCGAATCAAGTTTTGCCGTGCCAATTCAGGATTTTCAACAGCTTCTTGTAGGATAGCCTGAACTTTATTACGGTCTACTCGATAGACAGTCTTAGAAGTGGCTGGACGGCTAGGGACTGGCACTACTTGTTTAGGAGCTGCTCCAACATTGGCAAGTTCTTGTTTGAGACGAGCGACTTCCTGTCTCAGTGTAGAAATTTCACTTTCTACAGCTCCTGAAAGAGCAGATTCAGGCTTAATCTCAGCTAAACGAATGGTCATCATTTCAGCATAAATCTTAGGTTGCAGGCTAGCTTTCATATCCGCCAAACTCACAGTCGCTATTCGAATCATTTCAAAGAGACTTTCCTGAGAAAGAGCTAGATTGTCCATAAAAGCTGGACTATGATGAGTATTTTCGCCACCTGTCTGAACAACTAGTAAATCACGCAAATACTGCAAGAGATCCGTCACAAAACGAGTCATGCTCTTGCCATTTTCAAACAAAAGATTCAAAGAATCAAGCGCTTTTGAAACATCCTGCTGAGACAAGGCGGCTACATAGTCATCTAGTGCTGATAGACTAATGGTACCTGTAATCTCCTCAGAGATAGCAGTCGTGAGCTCATTTCCCTGTGTCAAACTCAAGGCTTGGTCCAGAATAGACAAGGCATCCCGCATCCCACCTTCAGCTCGTCTAGCAATGATTTCCACAGCCTCTGGTTCAGAACTGATATTTTCTTTTTCTAAAATATGATGAATATGTGCCGTGATATCTTGAGTTCGAATCGATTTAAACTCAAAACGTTGGACACGCGATAAAATAGTTGCTGGAATCTTGTGCAATTCGGTAGTCGCCAAGATAAAGACAACATTTTGAGTTGGTTCTTCTAGCGTCTTTAAAAGCGCATTAAAAGCTCCTGTAGACAGCATATGAACCTCATCTATGATATAGACCTTATAACGTGCCAAACTAGGAGCATAGGTGGATTTATCACGAATTTCACGGATTTCATCGACTCCATTATTCGAAGCCGCATCCATTTCGATAACATCTTCTAAGCTACCTTCTGTCACAGCCTGACAGATATAGCAGTTATTACACGGTTCTCCGTTCACTTGGTTCGGACAGTTCATAGCCTTGGCAAAAATCTTGGCTACACTGGTCTTCCCTGTTCCACGAGGACCTGAGAAAAGATAAGCGTGACTAATCTTTTCCTGCTCGACCGCTTGTTTTAGGGTTTTAGCCACAACTTCTTGGCCTACCAGTTGTGAAAAAGTCTGGCTTCTATATTTTCGATAAAGTGCTTGATACATTAGGCTTTCTCCTCAAACATCGTAAAGTCCCATTCTGTCTTCTCAAGCAAAATAGCGACAAATTGTTCCAAATAATCACGGTCAATGGCATTGTAATCATCAATAAGTGAAGAATCCAAGTCTAAGACACCCAGCAATCGACCATTCTTGAGCATAGGAACCACGATTTCACTCTTGGCCATACTATCACAAGAAATGTAGTTTGGATAGGTGCTCACATCGCCAACCAAAACAGTCTCTTGAAACTCAGCAGCTTCTCCACACACGCCTTTCCCAAGCGGAATGTGAATGCAAGAAACACCACCCTGAAAAGGCCCTAAAACCAACTCGCTACCATCAAACAGATAAAACCCTGCAAATACAGTATTCGGAAAGCGAGATTTTAGGAGGGCACTAGCATTTGAAAGATTGGCAAGAACATTGGTCTCACCTTCTAGTAAATAAGAGAGTTCCTCATTTAACATTTGATATTGTGATTGTTTTTCTGAATCTAACATAGAACTATTATATCAAAAATGAGAAAGAGACAAAAGAAAAATCCCTTGTTTTAAACAAAGGATTTTGTGATTATCAATTTGATTAAAGTTCGATATCACCGAACAAGTCAGCCATTGAGAATCCTGTTTGTGTTTCTGGAAGTTCGAAATCACGTTTTTCTTGACGTTTTGGACGACGTGGACGAGCAGCACGTTTTTCTTCTTTTTGTCCTTCTTCTTGAGCTGGACGTTCTTCAAGAGCTTTGATAGAAAGTGATACACGTTCTGCGTCAGCGTTAACATCAAGGACTTTAACAGTAACTTCTTGACCAACAGTAAGAGCTTCTTTTGGATTTTCGATACGTTTGTGTGAAATTTGTGATACGTGAACAAGTCCATCAATACCTGGCAATACTTCAACAAATGCACCAAAGTCAGTCAAACGTTTAACTGTTCCTTCTACTACGTCACCTTTAGCCAATTTTTGCTCAACACCATCCCATGGTCCAGGTGTTGTTGCTTTAAGTGAAAGTGATACGCGACCTTCTTCTTCGTTAAGATCAAGGATCTTCACTTCGATTTCTTCACCAACAGTTACAACTGATTTAGGTGATACGTTACGTTCGTGTGACAATTCAGTCAAGTGAACCAATCCGTCAACCCCACCAAGGTCGATGAAAGCACCGAAACTTGTGATACGAGCAACTTTACCAGTTACGACATCACCAACAGCCAATTTACCGAATACTTCAGCACGAGCTGCTGCAGTAGCTGCTTCAACAACTTCACGACGTGAAAGGATGAAGCGGTTTTCTTTAGGATCAACTTCTTTGATTTTAGCATCAAATTCTTGACCTACGAAACGCTCAGTGTTACGTACGAAACGAGTATCCAACATTGAAGCTGGGATGAATCCACGAACACCTTCAAATTCTACTGAAAGTCCACCTTTAACGGCACGAGTTCCTTTAACAGTAACAACTTCTTCTTCGCGTCCTACAAGTTTGTCCCATGCTTTGCGAGCTTCAAGGCGTTTTTTAGATACAAGGTATGTAACTGTATCAGTATCTTTACCAACTACTTGACGAAGTACAAGAACATCCAATACTTCTCCTACTTTCACAAAGTCATTGATATCTGCATCGCGATCGTTTGTCAATTCGCGAAGAGTCAAGACACCTTCAACACCAGTCCCAGAGATTGCAACGTTAGCTTGAGTCGCATCAACTGTCAATACTTCAGCACTAACAACATCACCAGGCTCAACTTGGCTAACGCTATTTAGCAAATCTTCAAATTCGTTCATCTAAAAAATCCTCCAACAATCAAGTTTTTCCAAACTTGACATACTTATAATTTTTTTCCTAAGCACCCGCAAAGACATGTTCATATCGTTCACGTCTTTCAATTATAAAAATAAAATACCCTAAGATATTTTTCTTTTTATCTTGAATTTATTACCTAAGAACTGGGGTAGCTGGATTCGAACCAACGCATGAGGGAGTCAAAGTCCCTTGCCTTACCGCTTGGCTATACCCCATTGATGAATGGAGAGAGAGGGATTCGAACCCCCGAACCCGAAGGAGCGGATTTACAGTCCGCCGCGTTTAGCCTCTTCGCTATCTCTCCAATGTTTAACGAGAACTATTATATCATGAAATTTTCAATAAAACAAGTATTATTTTGTCAAATTATAGTTTTCAATCAAAATTTCCACAGCTTTTTCAAGTTTTTTATAAAAACTATCGACATTTCCATTCTTTATGATGGCAAATTGGTTATCTAATTCGGCAATTTCGCCAATGACCTTTTTCCCGATTGTCAAAACATAGCCTTCATAACTGTCTTTTCCAACAGTCACTTTAGCATCTGTTAATTGAATTTCAATTTTCTTATCTTTTTTACTCATACTGTACCTCTTTTCACTTTTTCTATTGTACAAGAAAATACTCAAACTAGCAAGAAAAAACTCCATTTCAGCCATTATAACTGCTACGGAGTTCTTCTTTACTTCATGTCTTTTAGTCCACTTTGACAATCCATCCTTCAGGCGCTTCTACATCACCAAATTGGATACCCGTCAATTCATCATAGAGTTTACGTGTAACAGGTCCTACTTCTGTTTCACTGTAGAAAACATGGAAATCATCGCCGTGTTGGATACCTCCAATTGGCGAAATAACCGCTGCTGTTCCACAAGCTCCTGCCTCTACAAAACGATCCAAATGATCGATTGGGACATCACCTTCAATCGGTGTTAGGCCCAAGCGGTGTTCTGCCAAGTAAAGCAAAGAATACTTGGTAATAGATGGCAAGATAGATGGACTCAATGGCGTAACAAATTCATTGTCTGCCGTGATTCCAAAGAAGTTGGCTGATCCGACTTCTTCAATTTTTGTATGTGTAGATGGGTCTAGGTAGATAACATCTGAAAATTGGCGTGACTTGGCCATTTTACCTGGGAGGAGACTAGCAGCATAGTTTCCACCTACCTTGGCCGCACCTGTACCATTCGGAGCTGCACGGTCGTATTCATCCTGAATCAAGAAGTTAGTTGGGACTAAACCACCTTTAAAATAGTTACCAACCGGCATAGCAAAGATGGTGAAAATATACTCTTCTGCTGGTTTTACCCCGATAATATCCCCAACACCAATTAATAGTGGACGAAGATAAAGGGTTCCACCTGTTCCATATGGTGGGACGTATTCTTCATTTGCACGCACAACTGCTTTACAAGCTTCTACAAACATTTCTGTCGGAACTTGTGGCATCAAAAGACGGTCGCAAGTACGTTGCAAACGCTTGGCATTTTCGTCAGGACGGAACAATTGAACACTGCCGTCCTTGGTACGATAGGCTTTCAATCCCTCAAATGCTTGCTGTCCATAGTGGAGACTTGGAGAAGACTCTGAAATATGCAAGGTTGCATCCTCTGTCAATTCTCCTTGATCCCATTGACCATTTTTGTAGTGAGCGATATAACGGTAAGGTAGTTTCATATAAGCAAATCCAAGGTTTTCCCAATCAATTGCAACTGTCATGTGTTTCTCCTTTATACTATTCAAACTATGTGTTCTATTCTACACTTTTCTAGTAAAATTTCAAGTATTATTTGTAATTTTCTGAAAATTTTTTCAACATAAAGAAATCAGCCCTCTGGACTGATTTTTTTATGAATTCGCTTTATCCTCTTTAAAGATTTCTTTGAGGTAAGCATCGAAAACTTCTTCATCTGAAATCGTGTCTGAAATAAAGCTTCCATTGCTAGTACGTTCTGACAAGTTGAGGTCCTGCAATCGGCTTTCATAGATTGTTCCCTTGTTAGATTGAACAAGTAACGTTTGGTCGTTTTCTTCTACTTCTGTACTAAAAAGATCACCAACGAAACCTTGCTCTGCAACTGCTCCAGCCAAGAAGACACGATGCGGTTTGTTTTTCAACTCACGCAAGACTTGTAGGCCTCGTTTAGCACGGCTGGTCGCCGGAATTTCCTCACAAGAGACGCGTTTCAAGCTACCACGTTGGGTCAAGAGGTAGAAGGATGAAGTGTTACAGATAAAGGCAGCCTGAAGTGCATCATCTGCTTTCAGGTTCATAGCCTTGACACCTGCAGCCTTGGCACCAACAACCGGAACCTCTTCGATATTGAAACGAAGGGCGTAACCGTTTTGACTAATCAAAAGAACATCATCTAGTTTAATCGGAGCCACTGCTACAATCTGGTCTGTCTCGTCTTTGAGTTTAGCGTACTTAACAGACTTCGACTTGTAGGTCCGCCATGGAGAGAATTCTTTGCGTTCTAGGCGTTTGATTTGACCAAGGCGAGTCGCTGCAAAATAAGTTGTCGCATCATCAAACTGATCCACTACTTCTGCATAAAGGATTTCTTCGTTAGTTTCAAAGTTTGTAATGGTCTGGCTCAAGTGCTCTCCGATATCCTTCCAACGAGTATCTGCCAATTCATGGATTGGTCGATAAATGACATTTCCAAGAGTAGTGAACATCAAGAGGTGCTGGGTTGTCTTGGCAGTTTGTACAAAGATCAAACGATCATCATCTCGTTTACCAATTTCTTCCAGAGTGGATGCCGCAAAGGAACGTGGGCTGGTACGCTTGATATAGCCTGCCTTAGTCACGCTGACATAGGTATCTTCCTCGGCAATCAAACTAGCTGTGTCAATCTCGATTGCTTTCGCAGTATCTTCCAAAGTACTCAAACGTGGTGTCGCAAATTTCTTCTTAACCTCACGAAGCTCTTTCTTCATGAGATTGTACATAGTCCGTTCATCACCGATGATAGTAGCAAGCATAGCAATTTTTTCGCGAAGTTCTGCTTCTTCTTCCTGCAAGACAACCACGTCTGTATTGGTCAAACGGTAAAGTTGTAAGGTCACGATGGCTTCAGCCTGCTCCTCAGTAAACTCATAGCTGATCTTGAGGTTTTCCTTAGCGTCAGCCTTGTTCTCAGAAGCTCGGATAAGGGCAATGACTTCGTCCAAAATCGAAATCACGCGAATTAAACCTTCAACGATATGGAGACGTTTCTCAGCCTTTTCCTTATCAAAGCGTGAACGATCCAAAATTACTTCACGACGGTGGGCGATATAGCTAGACAAGATTGGGACAATCCCGACCTGACGAGGTGTGAAATTGTCAATCGCCACCATGTTAAAGTTGTAGTTGATTTGCAAGTCAGTATATTTGAAGAGATAGTTGAGTACGAGCTCGGTATTCGCGTCTTTTTTAAGTTCAATAGCGATACGAAGACCGTCACGGTCAGACTCATCACGAACTTCGGCAATCCCCGCTACTTTGTTATTGACACGAACATCATCAATTTTCTTGACCAAATTGGCCTTATTGATTTCATAAGGAATCTCAGTGATAACGATTTGTTCCTTACCACCTTTTAGCTTTTCAATCTCCGTCTTAGATCGAACGACCACGCGCCCTTTCCCAGTTTCATAAGCCTTCTTGATTTCGTCACGCCCTTGGATGATAGCTCCTGTAGGGAAGTCTGGTCCAGGCAAGAATTCCATGAGTTTGTCCACCTTGGCTGTTGGGTGGTCAATCATGTAAACCGTCGCATCAATAACCTCAGCTAAATTATGGGGAGGAATGTCTGTAGCATAACCAGCCGAAATCCCAGTCGAACCATTGACCAAAAGGTTGGGAAAGGCTGCTGGCAAAACTGTCGGTTCTTTCTCGGTATCGTCAAAGTTCCAAGCAAAGGGAACTGTCTTCTTTTCGATATCTTGAAGAAGATAACCAGCAATCTCAGACAAACGAGCCTCGGTATAACGCATAGCCGCAGGCGGATCTCCGTCCATAGAACCGTTATTACCGTGCATTTCAACTAGAATCTCACGGTTTTTCCAGTCCTGAGACATACGAACCATAGCATCATAGATAGAAGAATCCCCGTGTGGGTGAAAATTCCCCATGATGTTCCCGACAGACTTGGCCGACTTACGGTAGCTCTTGTCAAAGGTATTGCCATCCTTATTCATCGAATAAAGAATACGACGTTGCACAGGCTTCAATCCATCACGAATATCTGGCAAAGCCCGGTCTTGAATGATATATTTGGAGTAGCGACCAAAACGCTCTCCCATGATGTCCTCCAGGGACATATTTTGAATGTTACTCATATAGGATACAAAGCCCGTAAAATGCAAAGTGAAAATAGGAAATTCTTACAGTGAGGGATGCCTACAAGAGAATTTATCTTTTTCACACAGCATTTAGGGCGTGTTCAACTCCTTTCAAAGAATATAGAGTAGGTTTTGTAGAATAAAGGATATTTTACGGAAATTAGTACCGTGTTCAGTTACGATAAATAACCAAACGACCCTTTCTGTAGTTTAATCTTTTAAATTAAGGTCTTTATTTAGTTAGCGATTAATCAGTCTCTCCTCAGCATACTGAATCATCCGCTCCGCCACTTCCTTATCATAGTCAAACCCCATCTTTTGAGCAAAAATTTGAGCTTCTCTGTGGAAGAGATTCATTGTGGAGAATAGGGATTGAGTGATTTTCTCTACACTTGAAAAATCAAGGAGATTTGAGAATTCCTTCTCCTTCTCAATTGGCAAGTAGTTGAAGAGATACTTGTAATTTTTACCAATGTCGACAGCACCTCTATCTCTTGCGACCTGCCAAGCTAAGATTTTCAAGAGTTCTTGCTGGCAAATACCGTAGAGATGGTCCATTGCATAAATGACTTGCTTGCGACAGATTCCCTTGACCACATAGGCGGAAACCCACCAAAATTCATTGCAGGCTTTTTCAAAATCAATCGGGCTAGCTGGATTCGTCCAGTAACGTTGAGGACTTGTAGTATAGGACTCAAACAAGCCTTTCTCATCTTTCAATACTGTGTAATCAGCTTCACTATCCACCCACTCTTGGATGTGGTCTTTGGGGCAGAGCGTCAAATCAATCCGATTGCCATCTTCAAAGAGCATAAGATAGAGACGACGGTTGCCTAGGATATTATGTTGCTCAATGATACGTGTGCCAAACTGGTCCAACCAAGCAAGGTCACTCGTCAAATTATCTAAGTCGTCCACGACATAAACAACATCATAGTCTTGAAACTCGTCTTTTGGTGCTTTTGTATCAGTTCGTGAACCGGACATAGCGACAGCCTCGACTTGGAGATTTTTTGCGATTTGTAAAATTAGATTCAACATTTCGGATTCTGTTCTCATGGAAATACCTGCCTTTTTAGTGGAGATTCTTGATTCTGTAGAGGATATGTCTATAAAGGGGACTGTCTGCTGGAACTTTTTCATTATCAAATTCTTTGACAAATTTCATGCCTAGTTTTTTCATGACTTTGACAGCCATCTTTGTTTTTATTTTTTCTTTTTAAAAAGCTCATTAATAATAAGTAAAACTACTAACAGAACAGCTAATACATTTGTTTGACGTCCAATTGGCTTGAACCACCAGCTTTGATTGCTTGCAAAATTAACTCCTACAATAACAATCATGAGCAATATGGCCCAACCTGAAATTTTTGGCATAATATTATCCTTGTCTTCCTCCACTTGATTAGTTTCACTAGATTTTACATTGTCTTTCTCCACTTGATTAGTTTCACTAGATTTTACATTTTTTAAATAATCTTCAACATTAAATTTATTTATCTTCTCCTCACTATTTTTAGTGATCTTAATATCTATATCATGCTTCATCTCATACACTTCCCATCATCTTTTTATTGATTTTTTCAATCAGATCGTATTCTTCATTGTCATTCTCTAAGGTTCTACTTATTGCCTTTACTTTCTCATACGTTTCACGAATAAATTCTGGTTGTTTTGAAGCATTGTAATAAACCTTCAAAAATTTCAACGATGATAGCATAGAAGCATTGTATTCCCAATGGTTCTTCAACAGACATCTGATAAAAACTCTGATGATTTCCTGTTCTTGATACAAGAGACTTGTTTCATGATGTTCAAAATACTTTAACGAAATATAATCACAATAGTAAATCATGATATTAGATATCCAATCAAAAGTGTTTTCTTGAACTTTCTGAGTTGGTTCATAGCGTAGAGCTGTCCTTAACACCTGAACTTCTTTAAGCGTAATTTCTTTAGCAGAAGCTGCATCAAAAAGCTTTGAGCGCCAGCCTGAAATGCCATCTAAAGAACTTCTATAATTGGTATATAAGGTAAAGATTGATACAATTGCACCTAACAGAGCCGCAAATAATCCAATCACTAATTCATTCATCTTTATATCCTATATTCACTTTCTAAGATTTATTTTGACTCGCATAAATTAACCAGAACAACCTACTTGGCTTCTTCTGGTTGTGTTGGGGTAATTTTTTTGATTGGCTTGCGTTTTTTATAGCGACTACGGATAGCGTTGAGATGGTCACGGAGATCAGCATACCGCTTTTTATCTGGATAAGCATAGGCGTTGATTGCAGTAAAGTCCACAAGGAAGTCATAGATTTCTTGTAGTTTCGCACGGATTTCCTTGTTTTGACTAGGTGCTTGCCTTTTTGCTCAGCCAAGCGCTCCTTATAGGCTTTTTCAAACTGAGCCTGCGCTTTTGTCAAGGTTTCTACATGAGTTGTCAAATGCAGGGTTGAAAGGGCAGTTTGGTAGTCACTATCTTTTAGCTCCTTGAGCAAATGATTAATAGCTTCTGTCTCTTTTTCGTAGCTCATACTCGTTAGCCCAGCATAATTTTTGAAAAGTTTGCTGAGTTTGTCGTAAGCTTCCTTGCTACTTGCCTCTTTCACACGAGAGAAGGCCTTGACCAAACCAGTCAAGGTAGAAAGCGCATCATCACGCTCGCGATCAGACGCTTCCAAACTAGCCACCGTTTGACTGGCCTTGGAACGGTGCAAACCAGCTTGCAAGGTCTCAAGAAGTTTCTCCATATCCCCAAGCTTCGTTGCATAAACCTGCTCAGACTTATTGGCTTTTGTAAAAGCCCCCAACTCGTCCTTGCTCTCAGATAGAAGTTGGAAGAATTCGTTGTTTTCTAAATTACGTACAGTTAAACTCGTGATTCCATATTCTTTTTTTATAAAACGCCTCTTTCAATAATGTGTTTTTAAGTTTTTGCTCTAAAATAATCCAGAACATATCTAAATATTCGTATTTTACTCCAATAATCCAAAACACACATGTGTGTTTTGGATTATTTCCCACTAGACAAGATATTCTTCAGGTGGGATTTCTTGTCTAGGGGGTAAATATTAGAAAATATAAAATGTTTTTAATCTAAAGGTTCAATAAAGTAACGCTTCATGTTTGATAGATGACTATAAGTAATAAAGTCGTCTAAATCATAAGACAACCCTTTTTTAATTGAATTTTCTATTAACTCAATAATTTCATCATCTTCATCAGATAACGGTTCGCCTCTGCTCGGAATTAAATTTCTTGTATTAGCCTGACCTAACGTCGTAAATTTAAACACAGTATAAATTTTATTACTTTTATAAGTTCCCTCAATAACCAGAAGACTTTTCCCTTCATAAAAAAAATCATTCACTAATTGTGCTGGTCCGCCAACACCATCAAGAGTATAGAATTTTTTGAAACCCTCTACATCTGTATTAGAAAGTTTACCACCAACTTTAATATCCCCTATTTCTGCTTTGTTCGTTACAATCCATTTATATGAGGTTCCATCGGAAAACAGATCTTCAAAAATAGCTTTACTTTTTAGATAGTGCTCTCTGAAATTTAAACGTTCAAAACATGCTTTCATAGTCTGATAATTATATTTTTGATACAAGGTAACATATTCATCTCCTAAGGTTTTCAGCATATCCATTTCAGAAAATTCATCTATAATCTTTATGTCATCTTCAATAAATCCAATCCATGTTAAAGCTCGGTCAATTTCGCCTTTAAGTGCCTCTTTCCATAACTTATTGACATACCAAAATTTGACATCCTTCAATACTAAATCTTTATACTGAGATTTCAATTCATAACAGTCAACAGAACGACCGTCTAACTCGACAGCTTCAAAATACCAATCAAAATCTGAAATATCCGGACTCTGCACTTGTTTAATCACTTCTAAAAGTTCTTGATGTTGCTTGCTACTTTGTTCTGACAAACTAGCGATTTCATCCCTAGTATCCTCATGCAATTTTTTATGTTGCGCAACATCAGATTTTGAGAGTGTTGAAAGATTACGTATCGTATCAGACAGACATTTTTCAAATTCATCCATCAATTCAAAAAACAGAACATGATCAAAGTCTTGGCTACTAATCATTGTTTTGAGGTGATTTTTAAATTCTTCATAATCTTTATATTTACTATTCCAGTTATACCGAATTTTTATAAGCTCTTCAGAAACTTGATTTTCCTTCCAGAATTTGGCTATATCCTCATAACTAGGATTTTCGCCATGTCTCTCCAATATATATTTTTCAAAATCATTTGCTACATTTTGAATTTTTTGGCGCTCAAGTTTTTCATCTATTCCCAGCCCCTCTAAAAGCTTGTCCAAATCCATCCCAGCAAAATCAAATAAAAAAGATATCAATTTTTGTTTATCCATATATTTTTCTCCCTAAAACACCATCTCCCCACTCTCTTCCAGTGTAAACTTAACATTATCCTCAATCCACTTACGGCGTGGTTCGACCTTGTCTCCCATAAGGACATTGACGCGACGTTCAGCGCGTGCTAGGTCTTCGATGGTGACACGGATGAGGGTACGGGTTTCTGGGTTCATAGTTGTTTCCCAGAGCTGGTCCGCGTTCATCTCACCAAGTCCCTTGTAGCGTTGGAGGGTTGCGCCTTTGCCAAACTGCTTACGGAGTTCTTCTAGCTCTCCGTCCGTCCAAGCGTAGGCCACTTCTTCTTTCTTACCTTTCCCTTTAGACATCTTGTAAAGAGGCGGAAGGGCGATATAGACATGTCCCGCCTCAACTAGCGGACGCATGTAACGGTAGAAGAATGTTAAAAGAAGAGTCTGGATGTGGGCACCGTCGGTATCCGCATCGGTCATGATAATGATCTTGTCATAGTTAGCATCTTCAAGAGAGAAGTCTGCTCCCACACCCGCACCAATGGTATAAATCATGGTATTGATTTCTTCATTTTTGAGGATATCCGCCATCTTGGCCTTGGCTGTATTAATGACCTTACCTCGAAGGGGCAAGATAGCCTGGAACTTGCGGTCACGACCTTGTTTGGCCGAACCGCCGGCAGAGTCCCCCTCGACCAGATAGAGTTCGTTCTTAGCTGGATTTTTAGACTGGGCTGGGGTTAATTTACCAGAAAGCAAGCCCTTGTCTTTCTTATTCTTTTTACCATTTCGGCTCTCATCACGCGCCTTACGTGCTGCTTCACGGGCATCACGAGCCTTGATAGCTTTACGAATCAGATTAGACGCGAGTTCTCCGTTTTCCATGAGGAAGAAAGTCAATTTATCAGCTACAATCCCATCTACAACTGGACGAGCCAGAGGACTCCCTAGTTTATCCTTGGTCTGACCTTCAAACTGGAGGTGTTCTTCCGGAACCAGAATAGATAGAACGGCTGCTAAACCTTCACGGTAATCTGAACCTTCAAGATTTTTATCTTTTTCCTTGAGAAGTCCCGTCTTACGCGCATAGTCATTCATAACCTTGGTAATGGCAGACTTGAGTCCCGTCTCATGCGTTCCACCGTCCTTGGTACGAACGTTATTGACAAAGGATAGAATGTTATCTGAAAATCCATCATTGTACTGGAGGGCAACTTCCACTTGGAAACCATTGTCTTCGCCTTCAAAGTATAGGACTGGCGTCAAGGTTTCCTTATCTTCGTTGAGGTAGGAAACAAAGTCTTGTACCCCGTTCTCATAATGGAACTCGATTGCTTCATCTGTTCGCTTATCTGTCAGAGACAAGGTCACATTTTTTAAGAGAAAGGCTGACTCATTGAGTCGTTCTGAAATGGTATTGTACTTAAAGTCAGTCGTAGAAAAGATCGTCGCGTCAGGCATGAAGGTGACTTTGGTACCTGTCTTAGTCTTGGGTGCTGTACCAATTTTCTTCAAAGTCGTGGCAGGTTTTCCACCATTTTCAAAGCGTTGCTTATAAACAGCACCATCACGAGTGATTTCTACTTCTAGCCAACTAGAAAGGGCATTAACAACGGAAGAACCCACCCCGTGTAAACCACCAGATGTCTTATAGCCGCCTTGACCGAATTTTCCTCCAGCGTGGAGAATGGTAAAGATAACTTCAACAGTTGGAATTCCCATGGCGTGCATCCCAGTTGGCATCCCACGCCCATGGTCTTGAACCGTTAAACTGCCGTCTTTATTAATCGTCACATCGATGCGATCACCAAATCCAGATAAGGCTTCATCGACTGCATTATCCACAATTTCCCAGACTAGGTGATGGAGACCAGCACCGTCAGTCGATCCAATATACATCCCCGGACGTTTACGAACCGCATCCAACCCTTCTAGCACCTGAATGGCGTCATCATTGTAGTTATTAATATTGATTTCCTTTTTTGACACAAGGAACCTCCTATTTGTTCATCTTTTCTATTTTACAGGTTTTCTAGGGATTTTGCAAAACTTTTCCCATTCAGCTGTCACAATTTCACAGGATATTCTCTGACTTTCCACAGCATTTCATGGTATAATAGGTCTATGATGACATTTGTATTATTAATTCTAGCTTATTTGCTTGGTTCGATTCCGTCTGGTCTCTGGATTGGACAAGTTTTCTTTCAAACAAATCTGCGTGAACACGGTTCTGGAAACACCGGAACGACCAATACTTTCCGTATTTTGGGTAAGAAAGCAGGGATGGCAACCTTTGTGATTGACTTCTTTAAAGGGACCTTGGCCACTCTACTTCCTATTTTTTTCCACCAACAAGGTGTATCACCACTTGTCTTTGGACTTTTAGCCGTGATTGGACATACCTTTCCTATCTTTGCAGGGTTTAAAGGGGGCAAGGCTGTCGCAACCAGTGCTGGAGTGATTTTCGGATTTGCGCCTGTTTTCTGTCTCTATCTAGCAATCGTATTCTTTGGAAGCCTCTATCTAGGTAGTATGATTTCACTGTCTAGCGTTACTGCTTCTATTGCAGCCGTTATTGGAGTTCTCCTATTTCCACTATTTGGATTTATCCTGAACAGCTATGACCCTCTCTTCATTTTGATTATCCTAGCACTTGCTAGCTTGATTATCATTCGTCACAAAGATAATATCACACGTATCAAAAATAAAACTGAAAATCTCGTCCCTTGGGGACTAAACTTGACACATCAAAATCCTAAAAAATAAAACGCCAGTTTGAAACTGGCTTTTTTTGTATGCTTATTTTGACTTGATGTAGTTGATACCATCTGCCTTAGGCGCAACTGCTTTTCCAAAGAAGGCTGCCAAGACAAGAATGGTCAAGACATAAGGGGCGATTTGAAGGTAAACCGCTGGCACTCCTTGTAGGAAAGGTAATTGAGAACCGATAACTGCCAAACTTTGTGAAAGTCCAAAGAAAAGACTAGAAAGCATAGCACCAATTGGGTTCCATTTACCAAAGATCATTGCAGCAAGGGCGATAAATCCAGGACCGACAATAGTTGTCACTGAGAAGTTAACTGAAATGGATTGAGCATAAATCGCTCCCCCAATTCCCCCTAGGAAACCTGAAATAATAACCCCAAGATATCGCATCTTGTAGACATTGATCCCCAAGGTATCCGCTGCCTGAGGGTGTTCACCAACAGAGCGAAGTCGAAGACCAAAACGGGTCTTAAAGAGAATAAACCATGCAAGGAAAGAGAAGGCAATCGCGATATAACCTAGCAAACTTGTTGACTTGAAGAAGATATCTCCAATCACAGGGATATCAGCCAAAACTGGGAAATCAAAACGTCCAAAAGTCTGGCTTAAGTTATCCGTTTGTCCTTTGTTATAAAGAACTTTAACCAAGAAAACCGCTAGGGCAGGAGCCATCAAGTTCAATACTGTACCACTGACAACATGGTCCGCACGGAAATGAACTGTAGCGACTGCATGGATGAGGGAGAAAATAGCTCCCACGATACCAGCAACTAACAAGGAAATCCAAGGAGTCGCTGCTCCAAGTTGTTCTGCAAACTCAAGGTTAAAGACAACCCCAGAAAAGGCTCCCATAACCATAATTCCTTCAAGACCTACGTTAACGACACCACCACGTTCAGAGAAAACTCCCCCGATACTCGTAAAAATAAGTGGTGCTGAGTAAATCAGCATAGAAGAGACCAAGAGGGTGAGTAATGTTGTAATAGACATCCTTACTTACCTCCTTTAACTTGTTTTTTAGGTTTGACAAAGCGTTCAATAATGTAGTGAACGCTGACAAAGAAGATAATAGACGCTGTTACAATGCTGACAAGCTCAGACGGAACTTGCGCTGCGTTCATACCCGGTGCTCCTACTTGCAAAACTCCAAATAAGAAGGCCGCAAAGAGAATTCCAATTGGTGAATTTCCAGCAAGCAAACTAACTGCCATCCCGTTAAATCCGATAGCTAATGATGATCCCTGAACGTAAACGTTTTGGAAAGTTCCAAGACCTTCTACCGCTCCACCAAGACCAGCCAAAGCACCAGAGATAATCATTGATAGAATGATTGTACGTTTTGCTGAAATACCAGCGTACTCTGAAGCATGGGGATTGAGACCAACTGCGCGAATTTCAAAACCGAGAGTCGTTTTCTTGAGCAAGAACCAAATCACAGCTACAGCAATGATGGCAAAGAAGATTCCAATATTCATACGAGAATTTCCAGTCAACTCTGATAACCATGGTGTCTGGTAAGTAGCATTGGCACTAACACGAATCGTTGAGTCTGTACTTTGCATAATATCTTTCGGAAAGGCATGAATAAAGGCATTTCCCACATACAATACAATGTAGTTCATCATGATGGTCACGATAACCTCTGACGTACCGAGATAAGCTCTGAGGATACCTGGAATCGCACCAACAATTCCACCTGCGATCAAAGCAATGATCACTGTCAATGGAATCAAAACGAGACGAGGCATATCTGGATTTGACAAGGCAAACCAACCACTGAGAATCCAGCCTGCAAGTGCCTGACCAGGAAGTCCGACGTTAAAGAAACCTGCTCGACTGGCAACAGCGAAACCAAGACCTATCAAGACAAGAGGACCCATGGCACGGAAAATTTCTCCAATTCCACGGAGGCTACCAAAAGCTGTATAGAACAACTCCTCATAGCCCCAGATAGCATCATATCCGAAGATCCACATGACAATGGCTCCGAGCAAGATTCCTAAGAATACGGAAATCAAGGGAACCGAAATTTGTTGTAATTTTTTAGACATCACTCTTCTCCTTTCCCAAGTTTCCACCTGCCATCAAGACACCAAGTTCTTGTTTGTTAGTTGTTTCTGGCGATACAATACCTTGAATCTTACCATCGTGAATAACAGCAATTCGGTCTGAGACATTTAAAATCTCATCCAATTCAAAGCTGACAACAAGGACAGCCTTCCCGTTATCACGTTCTTCAATCAAACGTTTGTGGATATATTCAATGGCACCGACATCCAAACCACGAGTTGGCTGGCTGACGATAAGGAGATCAGGATCTCGATCAATCTCACGAGCGATAATCGCTTTTTGTTGATTTCCTCCTGAAAGAGCTGCTGCTGGAACAAATTCACTTGCCGCACGAACATCAAATTCTTCCATCAATTTCTTGGCATGTGAAGTGATATTGGCATAGTTCAAGATACCATTCTTGCTGAGTGGTTCTTTGTAGTAGGTTTGAAGAGCAATATTTTCTGAAATCATCATCTCCAAAATCAAGCCATCCCGGTGACGATCCTCAGGAACGTGCCCCACGCTTAGTTCTGTAATTTGTCGAGGATGCATTCCCACGATTGATTCGCCTTTTAATTCAACGCTACCTGACTCAATCTTACGAAGACCAGTAATGGCTTGAATGAGTTCAGACTGACCATTGCCATCAATACCTGCAATACCGACAATTTCACCAGCACGAACATCCAAAGAAAGATTCTTCACAGCTGGTACACCGCGGTTTTCATTGACAACCAAGTCTTTGATAGACAAGACCACTTCTTTGGGTTGTGGTGCTTGTTTTTCCGTTTTAAAGGAGACTGAGCGTCCAACCATCATTTCTGCCAAGTCCGCATTTGTTGCCCCTGCGATTTCAACTGTCTGGATTGATTTCCCACGACGGATAACCGTCACTCGATTCGATACCGCACGAATCTCATCCAGTTTATGGGTAATCAAAATAATGGACTTCCCTTCTTTGACAAGGTTTTTCATGATTGCCATCAACTCATCAATCTCTGAAGGAGTCAATACGGCTGTAGGTTCGTCAAAGATAAGGATATCAGCACCACGATAGAGTGTTTTCAAGATCTCTACACGTTGTTGGGCACCAACGGAAATATCCGCCACCTTAGCAGCTGGATCCACTGCCAAACCATAACGTTCAGAAAGAGCCTTGATTTCTTTAGTAGCACCAGCTATATCTAGAACACCATTTTTAGTGATTTCACTCCCTAAAATGATATTCTCAGCTACTGTAAAAGCTTCAACCAACATAAAATGTTGATGAACCATCCCAATTCCAAGACCAGCGGCTTTAGATGGTGAGTCTAGTTTTACAACCTGACCATTCACCACAATTTCACCACTCGTTGGTTCAAGAAGTCCTGCCAGCATATTCATCAGAGTGGATTTACCCGCTCCATTTTCTCCTAAAAGTGCATGGATTTCACCTTTTCGCAGTTGCAAGTTGATTTTGTCGTTTGCTACAAATTCACCAAACACCTTGGTAATATCCCGCATCTCAATGACATTTTCGTGTGCCATATGCTCTTCCTTTCAGAGGTTTATTTTATTTCAATAAAACCTGCTAATCACATTAACAAGCTCTATTGAGACAAAAATTGCCTCAATTCTTAAAGAAGCGACCAATGGCCGCTTCCTAAGAAATGACTTTTATCCATTATTTTTCAGGAACTTTTACGCTTCCGTCAAGGATTTTAGCTTTTGCATCTTCAACAGCTTTTTTACCTTCTTCTGAAAGGTTTGTTACTGCTAGCTCAACCCCTTTATCTTTCAATGAGTAAACAATCACTTGTCCACCAGGGAATTCACCTTTTTCTGTTTTGTTGGCAATATCTTTTACAGTTGTACCAACTTGTTTCAATGTAGATACAAGAACGAAGTTAGATTCTTTACCATCTTTAGAAGTGTATTTACCTTCTGCTGCTTGGTCACGGTCTACACCGATAACCCAAACTTTTTCGTCTTCATTTTTGTTTTCGTTCAATGATTTTGCTTCAGCAAAGACACCAGCACCTGTACCACCAGCTGCTTGGTAGACAACGTCCGCACCGGCAGCGTATTGAGCTGCTGCAATTGTTTTACCTTTGGCAGCATCACCAAATGAACCAGCGTAGTCAACTTGGACTTTGATAGATGGGTCTACTGACTCAACACCAGCTTTGAATCCAGCTGCAAAACGTGAAATAACTTCAGATTCAATACCACCTACAAAACCAACTTGTTTTGTTTTCGTAGTTTTCGCTGCTGCAACACCAGCAAGGTAAGCTGCTTCGTTATCCGCAAATCTTACGCTCGCAACATTATTTTGACCTTCAATCACATCATCAATCAAGACATAGTTCAGGTCAGAGTGGTCTTTTGCTGCTTCCTCAACTGCATTGTGCAGGGCAAAACCAACACCAAAGATCAGGTTGTAACTTCCAGCCGCTTGTTGCAAGTTGTTAGCATAGTCTGCTTCACTTGTTGATTGGAAGTAAGTGTAACCTTTATCTTTAGAAAGATTGTGTTCTTTACCCCAGTCTTGCAAACCTTCCCAAGCTGATTGGTTAAATGATTTATCATCAACACCACCAGTATCTGTTACGATTGCTGCTTTGGTCTTCATTTCTGATGAAGATGAAGCTGCGTTACGAGAAGAGCGGTTACCACATGCAGCAAGTCCAACTGCTGCTACTGCAACTAGACCAAGGCCTAGCCATTGTTTCTTGTTCATTACTGAACCTCCTAAATAAGATGTGCAACGATGTTGCAAGTATGGATTGGTTGGCCACAAGGACCGCGTCACTCAGAGAGTGACTCAGACTAATTTAAGTCTGTAAATGAGTATGGAAGTAACTCCCCGACCGTCATCTCGACCGTCGATTTATCTTTAGCGACTAAGGTCACTTTTAGATCTTGTTCAAAAAATTCAACCATGACCTGGCGGCAAGCACCACATGGCGAGATGGGTTTTTCAGTTTGTCCGTAGACAATTAACTCAGAAAACTCCCGTTGTCCCTCCGAAACTGCTTTGAAAATAGCAGTACGTTCTCCACAATTAGTCAAGGGATAGCTAGCATTCTCGATGTTCACACCCGTATAAATACTACCATCCTTGGCTACTAAAACAGCTCCGATAGGAAAGTGAGAATAGGGGACATAGGCTTGTTTGCTGGTTTCAATTGCTAGTTCAATCAACTCAGTAGTCGCCATCTGCCAATTCTCCTTTTAAGATTGTTACACCAGCAGATGTTCCGATACGGGTAGCGCCTGCTTCTACAAAAGCGACAGCATCCGCATATGAACGAGCTCCACCAGCTGCCTTAACTCCCATATCTGGCCCGACTGTTTTACGCATCAACTGAACATCCTCTATAGTGGCACCACCAGTTGAAAATCCAGTTGATGTTTTGACAAAGTCAGCGCCTGCTTTCTGGGATAATTGGCAAGCCACAACCTTTTCATCGTCTGTCAACAAGCAAGCTTCAATAATGACCTTAACCAACTTGTCACCACTTGCTTCTACGACAGCACGGATGTCCGATTCAACCAAATCCAGATTTCCTGATTTGAGAGCACCAACATTGATAACCATATCAATCTCATCCGCACCGTTTTGAACAGCTTCTTTTGTTTCAAAAGCTTTCACAGCTGAAGTTGTTGCTCCCAAAGGAAAACCTACTACTGTACAAACTTTTACATCTGAGCCTTCAAGCCCTGTTTTCGCATGTTTCACCCATGTGGGATTAACACAAACGCTGGCAAAGTCATACTCACGCGCTTCAGATAGCAAACGATCAATTTGTTCTTGACTTGCATCTTGCTTTAAAAGCGTATGATCAATATATTTATTTAACTTCATATTCGGATTCTCCCTGGTTTTATGAGATAATTTCTATAATTTCTCGTAAACTTTGCACTCCATCATTTATTTTAACATATTTTTGAAATTCTGTAACTAGTTCAGAAGAAATTTTTCCATTTGTATAAACTTTTGCAACAATTTCCCCTTTTTGAACGGAGTCTCCAACCTTCTTCTCAAAAACAATCCCTGTTTCATAGTCCAAGTCATCAGACTTGACTGCACGACCAGCTCCTAGTCTCATGGCATAGAGGCCAAATTCCATTGCAGGAAGAGCTGAAATAACACCCGTATCTTGAGCTGGAATTTCCACCACATGGGCAACTTTGACGGGGCGATAGAGATCTTCTAAATCACCGCCTTGTGCTGCTACCATTTCTTCAAACTTAGCCAGTGCTTGGCCATTTTCCAGGTGTTGACGGATTTCCTCAATCGTTTTTTCAACATCAGCCAAGCCAAGCATAATCTGAGCTAGCTCGCAGATAAAGTGACTAATATCTTCTCGGCCATTTCCTTGGAGAATCTCGATTGCCTCAAGGATTTCGAGACGATTGCCAATGGCTCTTCCCAAGGGTTGGCTCATATCGGTAATGACTGCTACCGTCTTTCGACCAACTGCCTTACCAAGATCCACCATGGTTTGAGCCAATTCGCGCGCCTCATCAACCGTCTTCATGAAGGCACCCTCACCGACCGTTACGTCTAGCAAAATGGCATCCGCTCCTGCAGCAATTTTCTTGCTCATCACCGAACTCGCAATCAAAGGAATCGTGTCTACAGTTGCTGTCACATCTCGGAGGGCATAGAGAAGTTTGTCTGCTTTAACCAGCTGATCTGACTGCCCAATGACAGATACACCAATGTCCTGTACCTGACGAATGAAATCTTCTTGACTTCGTTCGACTTGATAGCCCTTAATGGACTCCAATTTATCAATCGTCCCACCAGTATGGCCAAGACCACGACCACTCATTTTAGCAACGGGCACTCCGAAACTTGCAACAAGGGGAGCCAAAATCAAGGTCACCTTATCACCTACACCACCAGTCGAATGCTTGTCAACCTTAACCCCCTCAATAGCTGACAAATCAAACTCCTGACCTGTCTTGACCATATTCATCGTCAGGTCAGAAATCTCACGTGTGGTCATTCCTTTAAAATAAACAGCCATAGCAAAAGCAGACATCTGATAGTCTGGAACAGTTCCAGCCACATAGCCTTCTACCAGCCATTTGATTTCATTTGAAGTCAGTTCTTGACCATCTCGTTTCTTTTGGATTAAATCAACTGCTCTCATTCTTTCACACTTCTAAGGATATAGTATCCCTTATCTTTCTTTACGATTTCACAATTTCCAAAAACGTCTTCCATCTTATTTCTAGCACTTGGAGCTCCTTGTTTTTTCTGAATGACGATGGTTAAATCTCCTCCGTCTTTCAAGAAATCTCTGCTCTTTTCGATAATCTCATGAACAACTTGCTTGCCCGCTCGAATCGGCGGATTGGAAATAACATGGTCAAACTTTCCTTCAACATGTTCATAGATATTGGATTGGAAAATCGTTGCTTCTACTTTATTACGCTCAGCATTTTGACGCGCTAAGTCTAGAGCGCGATTATTGATATCGACCATGGTTACCTGAGCTCCATAAGCCTTGGCTAACGACAAACCCAATGGCCCATAACCACAACCTACATCAAGGACCGTCTCTCCTTCATTTACCTCTAGACACTTGAGCAAGAGCTGACTCCCAAAGTCAACCATTTTCTTGCTAAAAACACCCGCATCCGTCAAAAAGGTCATGTTTTTTCCCAACAACTCCACTCTCAACTCATGAATGTCGTGTGCAGCATCAGGATTTTCTGCATAATACATTTTACTCATAAAACTATTTTACCATAATTTAGCTTGAATTGTAAATCGTTTACAAAGTGATGATCAAATGAAAAAGACTGAAGAATCCTAGTCAAAAAACCTTTTCTTCAATCTCTTTCAATTATTAGAAATACATTACAATCTATCGGGAACTACAAATTATCATAGTCAGGAAAAACAGATCGCCTGTAATCAAGCGCATTTTTATTACTATTTCTTAACCTTAAAATACTTTATTATCAACAAGATTCCCAATATGATGTTTAGATAAAAACCCAACTGATAAGTTTGTGTCAAGATTTCCAAACTTGTCCAAAGTCGTATCAAATCTTCTAGTGACATACGGAATAGATATCCTTCTGTAGCAATCCACAAAATCAAAAATAGATAACTACCAGCAGCAAGCCATTTCGTCCACTGCTTTTTTACTAGCCAAGCAATCAAGAGCGAACAGATAAAGACAACTGTTACAATGGCATGTTCCATCAAAAAAGTAAAACCGTAATAGATTTCCACAAAGCGTCTACCATTATCCGCATTCGCACCCCTTATAAAAGGTAGTGCAAAACTTAAAATAAAACAGAGTTCCAATATATAACGTTTTAAGATTTTCATGACACACCTCCAATAAATTGTGAACCAAAAAGCTCACTTTTAATAACTGATAAGTCTTCAGAAACCATTCCCTATCTCATCATTAAATTATTCAACCTCCATCTACCTCTATTATACGATATTGACTTACTACCATCAAGAAACCGCTTTATTTTTTTAGGTTTTTATGGTATGATAAACAAAATATCTAGGGGAAAACAAATGACCAACGAATTTTTACATTTTGAAAAAATCAGCCGCCAGACTTGGCAATCATTGCATCGCAAAACTACCCCCCCTTTGACAGAGGAAGAGTTAGAATCCATCAAGAGTTTCAATGACCAGATTAGTCTACAGGACGTAACAGATGTCTATCTTCCCCTAGTTCATCTTATCCATATTTACAAGCGCACCAAGGATGATTTGGCTTTTTCAAAAGGAATTTTTCTCCAACGTGAAAGCAAATCTCAGCCTTTTATCATTGGGGTTTCTGGAAGCGTTGCTGTGGGGAAATCTACTACTAGTCGCTTGATTCAGATTCTACTATCACGCACTCTCCCAGATGCTACTGTAGAATTGGTGACAACTGACGGTTTTCTCTATCCCAATCAAACCTTGATAGACCAAGATATCTTAAATCGCAAAGGTTTTCCTGAAAGTTATGATATGGAAACCTTGCTGAATTTTCTTGACCGCCTAAAGAATGGGCAAGATGTCGATATTCCTGTCTATTCTCATGAAGTGTATGACATTGTTCCTGGAGAGAAGCAACGTGTCAAAGCTGCTGATTTTGTCATTGTCGAGGGCATCAATGTCTTTCAAAACCCTCAAAATGAGCGCCTTTACATCACTGATTTCTTTGATTTCTCCATCTATGTGGATGCAGCAGTTGAGGACATTGAAAGTTGGTATCTGGATCGTTTCTTAAAACTCCTCAGCTTTGCCCAAAATGATCCCAACAGCTACTACCACCGCTTTACGCAAATGCCAATTGGAGAAGTTGAAGCCTTTGCACATCAGGTTTGGACCAGTATTAATCTCACAAATCTACAAAACTATATCGAACCGACAAGGAATCGCGCCGAGGTCATTCTCCACAAGACTAAAAACCATGAAATCGATGAAATTTACCTAAAAAAATAATTTCCCCTTGTCAAAACCTAAGTTTTCATATATAATGGTATAGTTAGTAAATATGGAGGTAAGAACATTGGCAAACATTAAATCAGCTATCAAACGCGCTGAATTGAACGTTAAACAAAACGAAAAAAACTCAGCTCAAAAATCAGCTATGCGTACTGCTATCAAAGCTTTCGAAGCAAACCCTTCTGAAGAACTTTTCCGTGCTGCTAGCTCAGCTATCGACAAAGCAGAAACTAAAGGTTTGATTCATAAAAACAAAGCAAGCCGAGATAAAGCTCGTCTTTCAGCTAAACTTGCTAAATAAGAAACAGTCCATAGAGGCTGTTTTTTTGTCCTCTAATCAGAAAAGGTAGAAAATGAAAATCGCAATCATAGGATATTCTGGAGCTGGCAAGTCAACTCTAGCAGAAAAGTTATCTAACTACTACTCCATACCCAAACTGCATATGGACACACTCCAATTTCAACCTGGTTGGCAAGACAGTGACCGCGAATGGATGTTGACCGAGATGAAAAACTTTCTCACAAAGCACGAAGCTTGGGTCATCGATGGCAACTACTCTTGGTGTTGCTATGAAGAAAGAATGCAGGAAGCGGACCAAATCATCTTCCTCAACTTTTCACCATGGACTTGTCTCTTTCGAGCCTTTAAACGGTATCTCACATACCGAGGCAAGGTCAGAGAAAGTATGGCTGCAGGTTGCCCTGAACGCTTTGACTGGACGTTTATCCGATGGATTCTCTGGGATGGGCGGACAAAGAATGCTAAAGAACGCTATCAACGGGTTCAAGAAACCTATCCAGAGAAAGTAATTATCCTCCGGTCGCAAAAGGAGATGGACCACTTCTTAGAAAATCTCGCGCATAACAAGAAAAACCAACGTGTCTAACGTTGGTTTTTTGCTATTACCCAATCACACTTCCGTTTGGTACAGCTGGATCAACTGTGAGAAGAGTTAATTTGCCATCATGTTCAGCTGAGAGAATCATCCCTTGGCTGACATATTTTTTCATCATCTTGCGTGGTTTGAGGTTGGCAACGATTTGGACCTTCTTGCCGACCAATTCTTGTTCGTTTGGATAGTATTTGGCAATTCCTGAGAGGATTTGACGATCTTCACCATCACCAGCATCTAGGCGGAATTGGAGCAACTTATCAGAACCTTCCACTTTAGAAACTTCTTTGACTTCTGCGACACGGATTTCAACCTTATCAAAGTCTTCAAACTTGATTTCATCCTTGTTGAGTTTGAGTTCAACTTCACCTGGATTCCATTCTTTCTCGACAGCAGGCTTGTTGCCTTCCATTTGTTCCTTGATATAGGCAATTTCTTCTTCCATGTCCAGACGTGGGAAGATTGGTGTTCCTTTGGCAACTACAGTCACATCTGCTGGGAAGTCAGCCAAACTCAAGTTCTCAAGGCTAGAAACTTCTGCGAGACCAAGCTGAGTCAAGACTGCCTGACTTGTCCCCATCATAAATGGCTCAATCATGTGAGCTACGACACGAAGGCTGGCTGCCAAGTGGCTCATGACACTTGCCAATTGGTCACGGTGCTCTTCATCCTTAGCCAAGACCCATGGGGCTGTCTCATCGATGTATTTGTTGGTACGTGAGATAAGAGTCCAGACTGCTTCAAGGGCACGTGGGTAATCAACGGCTTCCATGTGTGTATGGAAGTCAGAGATAGATTGCTCTGCTACTTGAGCAAGAGCATTGTCAAATTCAGTCACACCCTCTACATAGGCAGGGATTTGCCCATCAAAATACTTGTTAATCATAGAAACCGTACGGTTAAGGAGGTTTCCAAGGTCATTGGCCAATTCATAGTTGATACGGCCAACGTAGTCCTCAGGAGTGAAGGTTCCATCTGAACCAACAGGAAGGCTACGCATGAGGTAGTAACGAAGTGGATCCAGTCCATAACGCTCTACTAACATTTCAGGATAAACGACATTCCCTTTAGACTTAGACATCTTGCCGTCTTTCATGACGAACCAACCATGGGCAATCAAGCGATCAGGCAATTTCATATCCAACATCATTAGAAGGATTGGCCAGTAGATGGAGTGGAAACGAAGGATATCTTTTCCGACCATATGGAAGACTGTTCCATTCCAGAATTTATCGTAGTTAGCATGATCCTCTTGACCATAACCAAGAGCAGTCGCATAGTTGAGAAGGGCATCAATCCAAACATAGACAACGTGTTTTGGATTAGATGGGACTGGAACTCCCCAGGTAAAGGTTGTACGAGAAACCGCTAAGTCTTCCAAACCTGGCTCGATGAAGTTACGCAACATTTCATTAAGACGACCATCTGGAGTGATGAAATCAGGGTGCGATTTGAAAAATTTAACTAAACGGTCTTGGTATTTGCTGAGGCGAAGGAAATAAGACTCTTCTGAAACCCACTCCACTTCATGTCCTGATGGAGCGATACCACCCGTCACATTTCCATCTTCGTCACGGAAAACTTCCGCAAGCTGGCTTTCTGTAAAGAATTCCTCATCTGAAACTGAATACCAGCCAGAGTATTCACCCAAGTAGATATCATCTTGAGCAAGCAAGCGTTCAAAGACCTGAGCCACTACTTTTTCATGATAGTCATCCGTTGTACGAATAAATTTATCGTATGAGATATCGAGTAACTTCCAGAGTTCTTTGACGCCAACCGCCATCCCATCAACATAAGCTTGAGGTGTAATCCCAGCTTCTTCTGCTTTTTGTTGAATCTTTTGACCATGCTCATCAAGACCTGTCAGATAAAAGACATCGTAGCCCATGAGGCGTTTGTAGCGAGCTAGGACATCACAAGCGATGGTTGTGTAGGCAGAACCGATATGAAGTTTACCAGATGGATAGTAAATCGGTGTTGTAATATAAAAATTCTTTTCAGACATAATTTTTCCTTTCCAGGCAAATGAAACCTGATTTTCTAACACTTCATTATATCATATTTTTAGTGATTTTCGATAGGAAAATCCATACAAAAACAAGATAGACAAGTGTCCATCTTGTTTTTTTCTGTTCTATATCTTATTCATAACGAAGGGCTTCAATCGGATCAAGTTTAGACGCTTTATTGGCTGGCAAGACTCCGAAAATCATCCCAACACTTGCTGACACAGCCAAGCTAAAGAGAGCGATTGGGAGGGAAACCCCAACTTCAATACCTGCAATCATGTTTTGAAGCAATACTCCAGCTAACATGGTCATTCCAGCAGCAATCCCAAGACCAATGACACCACCTAACAAAGTCAGGATCATGGATTCAATCAAAAACTGTACCAAGATATTAGCCCGAGTAGCTCCGAGAGCTTTCCGCAGACCAATCTCACGTGTGCGTTCTGTCACCGAAACCAGCATGATATTCATAACACCAGTTCCCCCGACAAAGAGAGAGATTCCTGCGATGGCACTGATAATGGTGGTCATAAAACCAAAGAGTTGTTGTACTTCTTGGAAGGCAGCGGTTGCATCCGCAACTTGGTACTCCCCTTGCTGAAGACCAGCAATCTCAGTCAGTTTTCGAGCCAACTCCGGACCCAAGGTCTGCGTTAGACTAGTATCATTGACACGAAAGACGATGTTCGAAATTTCATCAGTATTAAAATTGGCTGCGAGAGAAATATTGGTCGTAATTGGAAGACCACCAATCCCAAAGGCTTTAGCAGTTTTGGCTTCATTGCTGCTATAAACGCCAATCACACGGTAACTAAATTCATTAACAGAGATGATTTGATTTACCGCAGCTTCTGGACTATCAAACAAACTCTTGGCTAGTTCTTCATCCAACAAAATCACACTGGCAAATTCCTTGTAGTCTTGCTGTCTTAGACTTCTACCCGCAACGATTTCATTTTCAACTGCGTTCATGTAGGTGCTATTTCCGCCTGTCAGAGTCGCTCGTTCAACCTTCTTATCCTTATAAGACAGGGTAACGTTGGTCGAGTTGGTGACATAGTAACTGTCTACTCCTTTGAGTTTGGCAGCTTCCTTGACCCAGGATTCTAGTGGTTTTGGTGGTTCAACATGAACATCCTCTTCTTTCCCGCTGACTGTCAAAGCGGATTGTTTCTGCGTAAAGGAGCCGTCCTTGCTTTTAATAGGAGAGAAAAAGACATGGATATCCTTCTGTGATTTGGTCATATTTTTATTAACCTGACGAGACATGGAGTCTCCCAGAGCCATGATGACAACGACAGACGAAACTCCGATGATAATCCCAATCATGGTTAGGAAGGAACGCATCTTGTGGGCCATGATGGATGAAAAGGCAAATTTCAGATTCTGCATCTAGTTTTCCTCCTTTTCTACCAGAGCACTGTCTGATGAGATGACCCCATCACGAATGACAATTTGGCGTTTGGCATAAGCAGCAATCTCAGGCTCGTGCGTGACCATGATAATGGTTTTCCCTTCCTTGTTTAACTCAACCAACAGCTGCATGATTTGATTTCCTGTCTTGGTATCCAAGGCTCCTGTGGGTTCGTCTGCTAGGATGATAGAAGGATTATTTACCAAGGCACGGGCAATAGCTACACGTTGCTTTTGACCACCAGATAATTCTGAAGGCAAATGGTGACTGCGTTCTGTCAATTCAACCTTATCTAAATATTCCTCAGCTAACTTGCGACGTTTTGAAGATGAAACTCCCGCGTAAATCAAGGGCAATTCTACGTTTTGCAGAGCATTGAGTTTAGATAGAAGAAAGAACTGCTGAAAGACAAATCCGATTTGTTGGTTGCGGACCTTGGCTAGTTGTTTCTCTCCAAGACCTGCCACTTCTTGCCCTTCAAGATAGTACTCTCCACTGGTTGGTGTGTCCAGCATTCCGATGGTATTCATCAAAGTGGACTTACCAGAACCAGATGGTCCCATAATGGCAACAAACTCACCTTCATGAACTTCTAAGTTAATATTTTTTAGGACCTGTAGTTCTTGCTCACCATTTCGATAACTCCTGCAGATATTTTTTAGACTAATTAATTTTTTCATCAGCCTTCACCTCTTTTCCTTCTTCCAAGGAAGATGTTGGATTACTGATGACCTTGGCTCCGTCTGTCACACCTGAAGTAATTTCTTGGTTGTCTGCGTCCGCATTCCCCAAAGTAACTTCTACCTTCTTCGCTTTTTTCTGGTCGTCAACGATCCAGACATAGTTTTTGTCATTTTCGGTAACAACACTTGTCAAAGGAACAAGGATGGCCTTACTCTTATTTTTGACTTCCACACTGACAGAGAAGCCTTGTTTCAACTCACCGATATCGCTAGTCACATCAACAGTATAAGGGTACTTAGATCCAGTATTTCCTCCAAGGGCTGCATTTGCTGCTTCTCCATTGTTTTTAGGATAATCAGAAATATAGCTGATTTTTCCTGTCCAGCTCTTATCTTGGTAAACCTTCGAAGTAAAGGTAACTTCTTGGCCTACAGAAAGGTTAGCAAGGTTGTATTCAGACAACTCCCCTTTGACCTGCAAGTTTTCATTACTTACGACATGAACTACCACTTGGCTATTACCTGTTGGCGATTTGGAAACATTACGATTAACTTCTACTACAGTCCCTTCTAGTGTACTGAGGACAGTTGCGGCATCTAGCTGAGCTTGAGCCTTGTTGAGCTGGGCTACGGCATCTGCACGATTATCCTTGGCATCACTGATTTGAGAATCAATTGAAGATACGGAAGGAGTCGCTGCTTGCGCTTGTTCTGGGAGTCCAGCTTCCGTTGGAATCTGTGGGGAAGCTGGTGCAGCTGATGCATTTTCACGAGCTTTATTTAACTCCTCGATATGACGGTCTGCCTTTGCAACTGCACGATCAGCTGCATCATAGGCAGCTTGAGCATCTGCACTGCTGTATTTGACCAACGCTTGCCCTTCTTCGACCTTGTCCCCGACTGAAACGAGAATTTCATCTAAATCTCCCTTACTAGCATCAAAATAAACGTATTGTTCATTTTTTGCTGTAACCGTACCTGACAAGAGAACCGATGAAGCAACAGAACCTTCCTTAGCAGTAACGATATGAGAGGTTTCCTCCTTGACTGCTGACTGGGAAGGCTGTCTAAAAATCAAAATCCCCGCAGCACCGATAACAATAGCACTGGCAACACCAATCGCTGTGTATAATTGCCATTTTTTTGCCTTCTTATTTCTTTTCATTTTCAAGCTCCTTTATTCTTATGCCTTACAAAAACCATTATATCAGAAATACCAAGCCCAAACAATGACAGTTCAGATGGAAACAATGACAATTCAGGACCATTATTTCGTTCGGTATTCGTTTGTTGGATTATTGTGCTAGATATATAATACAATATCTTTTTGAATTTGGCAAGCGTTTTTATAATTTTTTTATCGTAGCAGATTTTTGCATTCAAAAAATAAAAACGATAGAATATGACTATCAAAGCTATAAGGAGTTTTCTATGAGAGAATATGATATCATCGCCATCGGTGGAGGAAGTGGCGGCATTGCCACTATGAACCGCGCTGGCGAACACGGTGCTAAAGCTGCTGTTATCGAAGAGAAAAAATTAGGTGGAACCTGCGTCAATGTCGGCTGTGTTCCTAAAAAAATCATGTGGTATGGAGCGCAAATCGCTGAAAGCTTCCACCACTACGGCCCTGACTATGGTTTTACAAGTTCAGATGTTCAATTTGATTTCGCAAAACTTCGTCAAAATCGTGAAGCCTACATCGACCGTGCCCGCTCATCTTATGATGGAAGTTTCAAGCGCAATGGGGTTGATTTGATTGAAGGTCGTGCTCATTTCGTTGATTCCCACACAGTCAGCGTCAATGGTGAATTGATTCGTGCCAAGCATATCGTGATTGCGACTGGGGCTCGTCCAAGCATCCCAACTATTCCTGGAGCTGAACTCGGTGGCAGCTCAGACGATGTCTTTGCTTGGGAGCAGCTTCCTGACTCCGTTGCGATTCTTGGAGCTGGCTATATCGCGGTTGAGCTAGCGGGTGTTCTCCACGCACTAGGAGTAAAAACGGATTTGTTTGTCCGTCGTGATCGTCCCTTGCGTGGTTTTGACAGCTACATCGTTGAAGGACTTGTCAATGAAATGGAAAAAACAGGTCTACCTTTGCACACACATAAGGTACCCGTCAAGCTCGAAGAAACGGAGCAAGGTATTACCATTCATTTCGAAGACGGTTCTAGTCACACTGCCAGCCAAGTTATCTGGGCTACTGGGCGCCGTCCAAATGTAGATGGTCTGGAGTTAGAAAAGGCTGGCGTTACACTCAACCAACGTGGATTTATCCAAGTAGATGAATACCAAAATACAGTTGTAGATGGCATCTATGCTCTTGGAGATGTTACTGGTGAGAAAGAACTGACCCCAGTAGCCATCAAGGCCGGACGTACCTTATCTGAACGCCTCTTCAACGGGAAAACAAATGCCAAGATGGACTACACGACTATCCCTACTGTTGTCTTCTCACACCCAGCAATCGGAACGGTTGGTTTAACCGAGGATCAAGCTATCAAAGAATACGGCCAAGATAACATCAAAGTCTACAAGTCAAGCTTTGCATCTATGTACTCTGCCGTTACAAGCCATCGTCAAGAGTCTCGCTTCAAACTCATCACCGCCGGTGCTGACGAAAAAGTTGTTGGACTTCACGGACTTGGTTACGGAGTGGATGAGATGATTCAAGGATTCGCTGTTGCCATCAAGATGGGGGCTACCAAGGCGGACTTTGATGCTACAGTAGCTATCCACCCAACTGCTTCAGAAGAATTTGTAACCATGCGTTAATTATTGTAAGAGACCTCTTGAGGTCTCTTTTTACTTGTAAAATCGGCTGTTACAAAAAATGTTACCCTTAATTGAAAAATAGGTTGACTTTTGTTTCTGAATTAGTATAATAGTTACTATAATTTTGAAAAGAGGTTAACAGTTTTGAAAAAAGCTCATATCTATGCTATCCCTGCTATCGGTGCTGCTCTCATCGCTGTATTGGCACAAATCAGTCTCCCTATTGGTCCTGTACCTTTCACTTTGCAAAACTTTGCAATCGGTCTGATTGCTACTGTTTTTAGACCCAGAGAAGCTGTTCTATCTGTAGCTCTCTATCTCTTGCTGGGTGCCATTGGTTTACCTGTTTTTGCAGGGGGTGGTGCTGGATTTCACGTTTTAGTCGGTCCAAGTTCAGGCTATCTTTGGTTCGACCTTGTCTATGCTGGACTTACATCTTATCTCATCCATCAAAATAGTGGCTACATTCGCATTTTCCTAGCCAACCTCTTGGGTGACTCCCTCGTCTTTGTCGGAGGTATTCTCAGCCTCCACTTCCTTGCCGGGATGCCATTTGATAAGGCACTAGCTGTCGGTGTCCTTCCCTTTATCCTCCCTGATCTTGGTAAGATTATTGCCATTAGTTTCATTAGTCGTCCCCTACTTGAACGATTAAAAAGCCTTCCATATTTTTCAAGATAAAAGAATAGTCCAGAACAATTGTTCTGGACTATTTCCATTCTAAGAATCAACTGTACACTATTTAGCTACTCTACTATTCTTATACCAGTATGAATATTAATCGTTTTATTCTTCAAATTATAGCTATTCACAATATGCAAAGTAGAAAAGTATTCTAATTGATTCAAACCAAATATGCTTCCATTGATTTCGGAAGGTTGGCAATTGTATACTTTTCAGAAAACGCATTTTCACTGAGAGAGCTATATTTTATAAATTATTTGTGATACAATAGAGCTACCTAAAAGATTCAGAAAATTTAATGTTCATTGATTGTTTATATTAACTTGAACATTCTGATTTTTCTTCATTCAAAAATAACTGTAAATAATTATAAGAAGAAAGGTAATTCTATGGCAAAGAATACTCGTGAGCTAATCATTAAAGCTCTCATCACGCTAGCTAAGAAAAATCCTCAACGTAGTTCCTTTACAATGACTGAAATTGCTGCTGAAGCTGGTATTTCACGACAAGCGATTTATCAAAAGCATTTTAACAACTTTGAAGATATTATCGAATACATTCACGAAGAGACCAATCAAGACATTTTTAACGTCTTTAATAAGTACTGCCCTAGCAATGATGGAGATCCTATCAGCTTTTTAGCAGACCATATACTTCCTCTCATATACGAAAAAAGGGAAGTTATTAACACCTTGTATACCACACAAGTCGACCCATGTTGGAAGGAATTTCTGCGTGGAATATACTCAGAGTGGGTACTAAAGAATGTCAATTACCAACTGAAATATAATTTTAATAAAGAGGACATCGCTTATATCATTACGACCATGGCAATCTCTTTCATTGAAGTCTGGATTCGTAAAGATGATCCAATTCCACCTGAAGAATTTAGAAAGACTTTCATTCAATTATCTAAAACTTCTCTGTGTGACTATATTGTATCCTAAAAAAAGAATCTTGAGTTGCACTCAAGATTCTTTTTATTGTTGCCCTTTAAAGGCATCGACCATTACCTGAAATTCTTCATTGGAAAGCGTGATTCCTTTGCCCATTTTGGTATGGTCAGGACTCCAAGAACGAATATCAAACTTTGCAGGGGCACCATTAAAGCTAACTCTATTTAGTTCTTTTGTCCATCCTTTGTCATTTTCAGACAAGGTGAGTAAGTGTTCTTCGATTTCAAATGTAAATTCTGCCATTTTAACTCCTTTATGTGATATGCTTTCTATAGTCTATTCGTAAAAATCTTGTGGTTTTTAGGAAAATTTTATATAATGTGGATATATAAGAAGGGAGGATTCTATGAGACAGACATTCAAACTAGTTCTAGATAAACTACATGGTTTTCTCAATGGGAATGATGATCATCCTCAAATCCAGGACAACTCCCTCACTGCTATGATTGAACAAGCCATCCAGAAAAAGACGGCTGTTCATGTCATACTTGCTGAGACAAGTTTTACAGGTGATATTGTCAAACACGATGCTAATCGCCAACAAATTATCGTCAAAAATTTTTCAAAAAATGTAACTCGAATCATTCGTATCAGTGATATTAAACGACTTCGTTTTGTCCCCTCAACCGTACAAAAAGCTCAGAAAAGTCTATTTAAGAAAGAGTGAGATGTTCTTTGCATCCCACTCTTTTTCTTAACGGATTTGTTCAAAATGAAGATGAACGGCGATATGGTCGCCATAACCACTTCTCTCCAAATCGCGTTGCAAACGATAAGAGATATAGTGTTCTGCAATTGTGATGTAGCCAGCTCCAAGTAAGCGGTGCTCAACCATTGATTGGATCATGCTGATAGTGGCACGTTCTACTTTTGCTTCTTCCAAGTCCAAAACGACTTTTTTAGTAACTTGTGCAAGGTTTTGACGCAAATCATCTGTCAAAACATAAACGGTTTGAGCTGCTTTTAGGACAGCTTGGTAAATTTTATCTGGATCAAATTCAGCAATTTCTCCATTACGTTTGATTACTTGCATAAGGTTCTCCTTTATTCTTTGTTTTCTTTGATTTCAGCCAGCATCTTTTCTTCTTCGGCTGTCAGTTGATAGTTTTCTAGCAGGTCAGGTCTGCGCTCGTAGGTTTTCTTTAGACTCTCATAGAGACGCCACTGGCGAATCTTTTCATGGTGCCCACTCATGAGCACATCTGGAACCACCATGCCACGATAGTCATAAGGGCGTGTATACTGAGGATATTCGAGAAGACCTGAAGAAAAGCTATCATCCTGGTGACTGGACTCCTTACCAATCACTTCTGGTATCAAGCGCACGGTCGCATCAATCATGGTCATGGCTGCCAATTCACCACCAGTCAAGACATAGTCTCCTAGAGAAATTTCATCGGTTACCAAGGTCTTGATCCGCTCGTCATACCCTTCATAGTGACCACAGATAAAGATAAGCTCCTCTTCCTGGGCCAAATCTTCAGCGTAAGCCTGATTGAACTGTTTCCCAGCAGGATCAAGAAGTATGACACGGGGATTTTTCTTTTCAATAGCATCAAAAGCATCGAAAATGGGTTGGGCTCGGAGCAACATCCCCTGACCGCCTCCGTAGGGCTCATCGTCAACATGACGGGCCTTTTCAGCGTATTCTCTGAAATTATGATACTGGATATCCAAGAGCCCTTTTTCTCGAGCCTTCCCAACAATCGAGTGTTCCAGCGGAGAAAACATCTCTGGAAAGAGGGTTAAAATATCAATCTTCATCATCTAACCCTTCTAAGATGTCCACATCAACCCGTTTGTTTGGAATATCAACATTGAGAACTACTGGCGGAATGTAAGGTAAAAGCAAATCACGCTTACCTTTTCGTTTGACCACCCAGACATCGTTGGCACCTGGTTGTAGGATTTCCTTGATAGTTCCTATCAAGTTATCTCCCTCGTAAACATCCAAACCGATAATCTCGTGATAGTAGAATTCACCATCATCTAAATCGTTCAAATCTTCCTCAGCGACCTTGAGACTATAGCCCTTGTACTTTTCAATCGCATTGATATGGTACATGTCTTTGAATTTGATAATGTCAAAGTTCTTATGCTTACGGTGACTTGCGATGGTCACTGTTTGGACAAACTGGTCTTTATCATCAAATAAAGCCAGCTCTGCCCCTTTTTTAAACCGTTCCTCAGCAAAATCCGTCACAGACAAGACTCGCATCTCACCTTGTAGACCCTGCGTATTAACGATTTTCCCAACATTAAAGTAGTTCATCTTGTCTCCTGTACTCTCCTTCTTTCCATCTTATTCTGACAATTCTCGAATAATATTCGCAATTTTTTCTGATTCAGACCATTGTAAATAATGGTGATTCCCTCCTAAAATGAGTTTAGTATTGGAAGTCCAATATTCTGAGTCTCTGTATTCTTTTTCTCTATAAGCCTGACAAAAAATAAATACAGGGACATGAGCTTCTATAGATACATTCTTAAAATCTTCCTCAGTAATCTCACAATATATATGAAATTCTGGAACTTGTCTTTCCAACTCTGAATCTTTTTCTTGCACTAAATCCCAGATTTCTTCATTAGTTTCAGAGCTAAATGCTGCTTGAGTTATGTTCTTAAAATAGACTTCGGGGCCACACTCTTCAATCAGTCTCATTTGCTCTTCCATTTCTGGATAAGGATTTTCTGAAAAATCAGAAAACATTACTTTTTTAGTTGTTGGTTCAATTGCTACTAAAGCCTGACACTTAATTGATTTGTTCATCAATTTGCAAGCTAAAATTCCACTCAAACTATGTGCACAAAGTATATATTCATAAATCGCCAATTCTTCAAGTACTTCATAAACCGCGTCTACAAGATTGTCCAGATTTTTTCCAGATTGGTCATGAATCGGACTCCTACCTGTGTTTGGAAAATCAATTGTCAAATAACCAATTGTGGGAGGAAGTTTTTCAAGTATAAGTGAAAAATTTTCATAACTTGGTAGCAAACCTGCGCCATTTAAACAAACAAGCACTTTCTTTTGCTTTTTATAAGTAACAGAGAGGCTGCCAATTTTTGTAGTTACTTCAAATCGTTTCATAAAGAAATCCACTCATTCTATAACAATGATTTATTAAAAACCCTTATCCTTTATTTTATCACGTTCTAGGGATTTTCACAAGTTGAAGAAAAAAGACACTATAGATATTTTCCCTCCAAAAATTCTTCCAAATCTCGTTCATGTTGGTACTTAATGGCAGCCTTCTTATCTTTGTCAAAGATGGTTTTGGTTAGATCAATGTCGTTTATGGTCGCGATTGCGACGGTGTAGTGAATGATATCAGCTAGTTCTTTGGCTAGTTCCTCATTTGAGTCCTGGACAGACTCTTTTCGACCAGAGCGCCCGTTCAAGACCTCGGCTACTTCTCCGACTTCCTCCACTAGCTTGATAAAGAGACCTTCCTCAGTCCGAGATTGCTGGTAATGTTCGAGTAAGTAAGCTTGTAATTGTCTAAACGTTAAATCCTTCATCTTCTCCTCCTCACAAAAAAGCGAGACTTCTGTCCCGCTTTTCTTATTTTTCGTCGATAACGATTCTTACTTTCTTGTCTTCAGTTGGGACAGAGTAGACAATCGTTCTTATCGCTGAGATAGTGCGACCTTTACGACCGATAACACGACCGACATCGCTTTGGTCAAGATCCAAGTGATACTCCAAAAACTCTGGTGTGTCTTCGATCTTGATAGTTAAGGCATCAGGTTGTGAAATCAAAGGTTTCACAATCGCAATAATGAGATTTTCAATCGTATCCATCTGTCAACCTACTTTAAACTTATTTTGAGAATTTAGAATCGTGGAATTTTTTCAATACGCCTTCTTTTGAAAGGATGTTGCGAACTGTATCTGAAGGTTGAGCTCCATCAGCCAACCATGCAAGAACGCGGTCTTCTTTCAAAGTTACTTGGTTTTCAGCAACAAGTGGGTTGTAAGTACCAACTGTTTCGATGAAACGTCCGTCACGTGGTGAACGTGAGTCTGCTACGTTGATACGGTAGAA